>CAYSIO010000030.1:0-9602 GCA_964431115.1 uncultured Vampirovibrio sp. | reverse complement strand
AATAAATATCTCTAATAATATCTTTCCTTAGTTTATTATCTGAATTTTCATCAATATCTATACCAAACTCAGTTAATGGGATATTCAAGATTTCACATGCATCCCAAAATGCAGAAATTGAAGGATAGTGCACCCCCGTCTCTATCTTACTCAAGTGTTTTTCACTTATTGCAATTTTTTCTGCCAACTCAGCTTGTGTATAACCATGCTTTTTTCTATAAGTTTTTATTTTTTGACCAATAATTTTTTTATCATTTAAAAACATAACTAATCGCTCTTAACACTTTTTCAAATATTAACGCACTTTCAGACAGTAAATAACCCCCAATTCGATATTATTTTTAAAAAGTATCACATTCGATTATTTTATGCTAACATGTTATCGGTTTCGATAATTATTAATTTAAGTAATGTAAAGGAGGAATTGTGAAAGATATTTTACAAAAAATTTTTTCAATTAAAAATGACGGTACAAAAAAAATACTTACTATTTTGGGAATTCGAGTCATATTTAAAAATTCGAAATACTACATAAAACATTCACACCAAGACCCATTAAGTATTGAGAGAAGCAAATACATTGACTCAATCCAAGATATAATACAAGACGAATATCTGGAAAAAAGTTTCAATTTAAGGGAATATTTAGATAACATGGAGGAAATCCCGGATTACTTACATGTAGATAGCAAGCATCATTTTTTAAACATATTATTAAAAAAAGCTGGTTGGATTTTCAATGAGAAAAAATTAGTTAATGCTAATTTAAAAGACACATTTATGTTGAATTGGGAAATCAGACCCAGCAAACACAGCTATTTAACAATAAAAAAAGCTGTTGACAATAATAAAAAAATCATATTTGTTGGAGATTCTTTCTTACGTTCAATAAACAATATGGCTAATAAAAATGCTGAAGATAAATATAAGAAAGGAATTTCATTTACTTTTGATGATTTAACAAGCTATTCTGATGCAACAAGGCCTAGCAGACTTGAACAAATGTTAAATAATAAAAATCTTATCTTTACAAAAGAAGAACTTGAGCGAGCAAGACATTGCATAAAAAGAATTGTTAATACACATTTAACAAAGTATAATCATCAGCCGATTTATACTCCGGAAATTGGAAGAAAAGATGTCAAAAAAGTTCTTGTGGTAGATCAAAGCTATGGTGATATGAGTATACTCAAAGGATTAGGAAACGATGAGACATTTGCTCTTATGTTAAAAAAAGCAATCGAAGAAAACCCTGCAGCTGATATAATAATAAAGACTCATCCTGATACTATCGCCGGACAAGGCGGATACTATACAAATATAAAACAATCCGGAAATATATACCCTCAAACAGATGCAATAAATCCAATATCACTAATTAAATACTGTGATAAAGTATACGTTTGCTCTACTCAGTTTGGATTTGAAGCACTTATGTGCGGAAAAGAAGTGCATACTTTCGGAATGCCATTTTACGCGGGTTGGGGGCTGACAATTGACGAACAAACTTGTAGCAGAAGAACTAATAAAAGAAGTCTGGAAGAAGTTTTTTATATTACATATATTCTTTATTCTTACTATATAAACCCGGAAACCCAAAAAGAATGCGAAATAGAAGAAGCTATGGACTATTTACTTAAACTTAGAGAAGACTATTTTAAGAAAATAGCAAAGGAGGGAAATAATGAACAATAAATATATACCTATTGTCTTCGCAACTGATGACGGATATGCAATGCCTACTGCTGTTGCAATAACTTCATTGATAAAAAACAAAAATGCAATAACTAAATATAAATGTTATATTATAACTCCCGGCCTATCTGAATATCATAAAAACCGAATCGAAAGTCTTAATAGAAAAGATTGCATTATTGAAATAATATGCAATAGAGAAATTTTGCAAGATTACGAAGCTAATCTAAAAAAGGTTACTAACACAGACTATTATAGACTTATGTTAGACTCACTGATTAATGAAGACAAAGTTATAGCACTTGACGGAGATTTATTAGTTTTAGAAGATTTAAACGATTTGTATAATATTGATTTGGAAAACAACCTCATTGGCGGCTGTTATTTTAGACCTCACGACATATACAACAGAGAATACGTCCAAAATACTTTACTTTTAAACGAAGGACAAAGAATTAATATCGGAGTAATGGTTATGGATTTGAAGAAAATAAGGGAAAACAATCTACAGCCAATTTTTCTCCAACATATTGGTAAATTTAAAGTAATGTCAGAAGATATAATAAATTTTGTATGTAAAAATAAGATAAAATATCTTCCTATTAAATGGAATTACAATCTACATTTTTACAAATATCAAAAGCTTTTAAACAATTGTCCGGTATACTCACAACAAGAATACAAAAAGGCAAAGAAACATCCTGCAATATTTCACTATACATTAGAAAAGCCTTGGAAATCTTTGAACGTTAATAATAAACGTCTTTGGTTAAAATATAAAAAAGATTCTCCATATAAAAATGAAAAACTTAATGTGAATCATATTTTCGTCGAAGTCAAAAATCAAAGATTTATTATAGATTTAGTTTTTATAAAAATTAAAATAAAAATTTAATTAAAATTGCTATCGATTACCATTTATGCTACTATATAGTGTAGTAGTTGGAGTTTTGGTTTGGCTAAAAACATTCCTAATAATGAAACATATGAAAAAATTCGCGAGTGGTTAAATATTTACCACACGTCTTGTGATATCGGTGAAAAAGAAAAAGTCAAAACCTTAATAGTTACACATATGTATCCGGTAATACGCAATATTGCAAAAAAAATCGCAAGACGTGCGTATGACCCGATTGATGACCTTACTCAAGCAGGTTTTATCGGTTTATTAAAAGCTATTGAAAGATATTCCGCTGAAATAAATGATAATTTTAGAGTCTATGCCGGTTATTTAATAATTGGTGAAATCAAACACTATCTTAGAGACAAATTAAACACAATAAGAGTTCCTGCCTATATTCAAGAGCTTTCCGTTCGCATTCAAAGCTTTACGGCTAATTTAACTTATGAAGAAGTTCAAGCTCTTACTTGCGAAGAAGTTGCAACAGCTCTTGATGTACCAACTCGAGTTGTAGACTATGCGCTGGAAGCTGACAGAAGACGTTCCACCGTATCTCTGGAAGACCTATATACGCTCGGTGAACATAATCTTAGCTATGAAGAACTTTTAACAAACGATAATTTCCAAGACAACACTATATACGATGATGCTCGAATTATTTTTGAAAATGTTATAGACAAACTACCGGATGAAACCAAAGTTTTAATTGATATGTACTACAAACAAGATATGAGCCAAAAAGACATTGCAGATGCACTTCAGTTAACCCCAATGTCCGTTAACAGAAAATTAAAATTGGCTTTTGATTTAATCGCTCAGCTTGTTGTAGAAAATAAAATGTTAGAAAAATTTGGCTTTTCGAGCGAGGACTAAAAATGGATCCTATAATCAACAATTATATCTTATTTTGGATATGCATTATAGGACTCTGTTTCGGAAGCTTTTATAACGTCGTTATACTACGTTCACTTAGTGGTGAGAGTTTAGTATTTCCGCCGTCAAAATGTCCCAAATGCCAAAATAAGCTTAAGCCTTATCACAATATACCTGTATTATCATATATTTTCTTAGGCGGGAAATGCGCTTTTTGCAAAGAAAAAATTAGCATTCAATATCCGTTAATAGAGCTTTCAACAATGGGTTTATTTGCTTGGAGCTTTTTAAAATTCGGACTTGATTGGCGAACACTTTTTGCAATAGTACTATCTTCTTGTCTTCTTATAATGACAATGACCGATATTAAAGAAAAGCTCGTAGACTGTAATATAGCAATAGGACTTGCAGTTTTTGCATTCTTATTCAACGGAATATGCTATAGCTCTTGGCTTGATTCTATATATGGTTTGCTTACCGGAGTTGTGATTATGGAAATAATTGCTAGACTTGGCTACCTATTTGCAAAAGACAGGGCTTTTGGAGAAGCTGATACATACGTAGCTGGTGCATTAGGCGCTTGTTTTGGGTTTAACGGAATATTACAAGTACTTATCTATACTTTATTTGCGGCAGCTATCTTTATAATACCTATGTTTTTTTATAAACAATATAGAAACAACCAAAAATATATTTGTTTATTATTTGTACTTTTTGTACTATCAGCGCTTCTATATAAAACTTTATTCCAAAATTGGTACACTTTTGTAGCATTAGCTGTCACAGGCTTAAGTCTATCGTATTTGATACTTAAAAACTTAAAGAAAGACTCTGAGCCGATGTATTTTCCCCTTGTGCCGGCTTTTTCTGTTGCTGCTTTGTATTTTTTATTCTTTTAAGCTAAAATCAAAATATGGTTAGAAGCGTATCGTATCCAAATCCACATAGAAACTATTGTACCTTTGATGAAACACGGATTTCACAGAGAAAAGATTTAAACACCATTAAATCCTCTTTAGAAAATCCCCAAAATATTGATGAAGTTGTTGAGGATTTGTACATATTAAACTGTATGCTTGACGAAGGGGAAGAAAAAGTAGCTGACTTATACCCGGTTTTATCAAAATATAACAGCTCAAAAGACCCAAATATTCAGACTTTTTTAGCAGGTATTTACCGCAAAACAAAAGTTCCTGATGCATTCGGACCATTAATCGTTATGCTTATCCAAAACGCAATTAACCCGCCCAAAAACTGCCATTTCGATCCAAACGAAGAAATCGGCGGAGCAATATTAGACTATCTGGCATAAAAAAATTAATCAAAATCATTTCTTATAAATATATCCAGAGGCTTGACTAAATCAACGTAACAGGTATCATTTTCTTCTGAATATTGTATATATAGATTATAATCCATAAAATCAACAATCTTACAAGATTCTAAATTCTTTATATAATCATGATTTACAACAAGTAGTTTACTTTTCTTCAAAGCCTTATTTAAATATTGAGATATACTTTCAACGTAAAAAAGGTTCTTATCTACAATATAGTCATTATATGCAATTTGCTCTTCTATCAAATTAGCTAATTTATCACATAAGATAATATTATGTTCTATACTTGCACAAAAATTTCTATAAACATTTTCAACTTTTTCTTCTTGCATGAATACCGTCACAACATTGCGTTTTCTCAATGAAATATCTTTAATAATAACCGATAATTGAGAAAATGCAATACATTAATTTTGGAAATTTCGTACGTAAAAAGAGAGAAGGTTTAATCCCGAAACAGTCTCTGAATTCTTTTGCTATAGAAAATGGACTAGAACCTGCAACATTATCTAGAATTGAAAATAATAAGCAAGGTATTAAGCTTACAGATGTAGGTAAAATAGCTAATGGTTTTAATATGCTAGCTTCTGAACTGATAAGTGAATTTGAACAATCTAAACAGCAATAGTTCCAAACCCTGCTTCTAAAGCCTTCTTATTTAAAGGCAGTAAATCCTTCTTCTTCTCGCCCATAACTTTTTCAAAGCCAAGTGCCAGAAATTCCGTATCAACTACATCTACTACAGAAGCCAGTACACCAAGCGCAACCATATTAGTCACTTTGCTTGTACCTAATTCATTTGCTAAATCTCCCATCGGTGCGAACACATATTTTATATCACTTCTTGGCTCAGATTTAGCTACAAGAGTTGAATTCGCAACAATCGTTCCGCCACTTTTAACTCTCTGAACAAACTTATCAAAAGACTGCTGGTTCAAAACTAATGCATAGTCCGCATCTTGCTTGTGCACAGAACTTACTTCATCATCAGACACAACAATTTCGCAGTTAACTGTTCCGCCACGCATTTCAGCACCATAACAAGGATACCAAGTAACATTCTTATCCGCTAACATAAATGAATTAGCCAGAATAGTACCTGCCAACAATACGCCCTGACCACCAAAACCTGCTATTATAAAATTCTTTTCCATATAAAAATCCTCCCCCTC
This sequence comes from uncultured Vampirovibrio sp., assembly GCA_964431115.1. Lineage (GTDB taxonomy): Bacteria > Cyanobacteriota > Vampirovibrionia > Gastranaerophilales > Gastranaerophilaceae > CAG-196. The sequence goes on along the minus strand of CAYSIO010000030.1, from coordinate 3,622 downwards.
TCCTTGGGGAGAGGGCCGGGGTGAGGGGTCAACCCTTACCCATTTATTAATGTTACATCTTTAAATACCCCAAGAGGGAATACCGGAATCATCTCATTTCTCACTCTTTCGTGTGCTTCTTGCGGTGTCATTTTCCAGTTCGTAGGACAAGATGACAAGATTTCTACAAAACCAAAACCAAGTCCTTTTAATTGAACTTCAAACGCCTTTTTGAGAGCTTTTTTAGCTTCATTAATATGCGGAATAGTATCCAGAGCAACACGAGCTGAAAAAGCAGTACCATCACATAAAGCTATATGTTCAGCTACCTTAATAGGATATCCATAATACTCTTCATTTCTACCAAAAGGAGATGTCGTAGTTTTTTGCCCCATTAATGAAGTTGGTCCCATTTGACCGCCTGTCATACCATAAGTTGTATTATTTATACATATGCTTGTAATTTTTTCCCCTCTCAATGCCGTATGCATAGACTCAGCCAGCCCAATCGAAGCAAAATCTCCGTCACCTTGATACGTAAATACAAATTTATCAGGCTGAGCTCTTTTTACACCGGTAGCAGAGGCGCAAGCTCTACCGTGCGGAGCTTCTACACAATCGATATCTAAAAAATTATATAAAAATACCGAACATCCGACACAAGTAGATGAAATTGTCTTTTCTCGCAGACCTAACTCATCAATTAACTCAGCCACAAGCCTTATCGCCACACCGTGATCACAGCCCGGACAGAATGTGTAACGAAAATCTTTTTTCATGCACTTAGGAATACTAAATACTTGCTGCATAAGTAACTCCCTTCTTATAAATATTCTCAACCGCAGAGACAATTTCTTCCACGCTTAGCCACTCACCGCAAGGTCTGTTAACCAAGCTAACTTGTGATTTATCTCCCACAGCGTATTTTACGTCTTTAAACATTTGTCCCATATTCATTTCAACAACAACAAAGTCTTTTCCCTGTTTTGCCAATTCTTCAATTCGTTTATGTGGGAAAGGAGAAAGTGTTATTGCCCTTAGACAACCAACCTTCAAACCTTTTTCACGCAAAACCTTCATTGCTGCTTTAATATTTCTTGTCATTGAACCAAATGCAGTAAGAATTATATCCGCATCTTCAATTTCAAACTCTTCATAAGAAGTCTCATTCTCCGTAATAACCTCAAACTTCTTAAATAAATTATGAATATGCTGAATCTGTTTCTTTTCATCAGGCGCAACCGAATAAATAGCTCTCGCATCACGCCCTTTAGCACCGCTAAGCGCCCAAGAAGATACATCGACTTCCAGATATGGATATTTACCAAAGCTTGCAGGTTCCATCATTTGTCCTAAAAGTCCGTCTGCTAATAATATTACAGGATTTCTATACTTCTGAGCTAAATAAAACGCTCTATAAGTATAATCAATACATTCCTGAACAGTAGAAGGTGCCAAGACAATAATTTTATAATCTCCGTTACCGCCACCATATACAGCCTGATTATAATCACCTTGAGCCGGATAAATATAACCCAAACCCGGACCTGCACGCATAACATTCACTAACACAACAGGTAGCTCATCTCCGCAAGCATAAGATAAAGCTTCTTGCATCAATGCTACCGCGCAAGAAGATGATGTCGTCATAGCTTTTACACCGGTGGAAACTGCACCTAATACCATATTTATAGCTGCAAGCTCACTTTCTGCGCAAACATAGGCTCTGCCTAATTCCGGCATTTTACCGCTTAAATATTCTCCAATTTCAGTCTGCGGTGTAATGGGATAACCAAAATAGCATTGCATACCCGCATTTACGGCAGCTTGCGCTATTGCATAATTTCCCTTTATTAAAACTTTTTCTTCTATATTCATAAACTTCCCTCAAAAATGTAAAAAACTCCCGTTTACCCCTTAAATACTTCTATTGCCATATCCGGACATCTTTTTGCACACATTGCACATCCAAGACATTCTCCTTTTTCATCTTGAAACTCTACAAGATAGTCTCCAAGACGGTTTGTGGCATTTGATTTCTTTATAAGTCCCTTCGGACAAGCGTTTACACACAAATAGCATGATTTACAACGCGAATTGTTAACTTTTATTAAGTTCATTCTCAACTCCTATCTCATGTAAAAGTATAGCATTAACAAGGGTTTTGGCGATTAATTGTAAAGATTTGTAAAAATATGCTTCAAAAAGCGTTATTAATTTTTTCTATATGGAATTTAAAAAATATAGGACAAGCAAGGATGCGTCTATGGGATGCAAGAGCCAGAAAGGAGTAAAAAAAATGGCACTTACAATTAACACAAACATTTCATCAATCGTAGCACAAAGAAACTTAGCAAATGCTACACAATCGCTAAACACAGCTATTGAAAGAATGACAACCGGTTACAAGATTAACCATGCAGGCGATAACGCAGCAGGTTACTCAATCGCACGTAACTGGGAAACACAACTTGGTTCACTTGACGTTGCAGCTGATAACGCAGCTACCGGTGCAGACATGTTAACAACATTAGAAGATACTTATTCACTAGTATCATCTCACTTACAACGTGTTAGAGACTTGACAGAGCAAGCAGCTAACGGTACCTATGGTACTCAATCATTGAAAGCTATTCAATCAGAAATCACAGCAAGACTTGAAGAAGTTGACCGTATTGCAGCTAACTGCGAATTTAACGGTCTTAAAATGATGGATGGCTCAATGGGACAAATTTCTCTTCAAGTTGGTTTATATGCAACAGCAGATTCTCAAATTGTACTTGATGCTTCATTATTCGAAGAAGGTGACATTGCTAGCTTATTTGGAGAAGAAAAAACTAACGTTGCTAAAAAATGTGCAGGATTAGAAGATGGTACTGATGCTGCAACCATGTTGACTAAAATTGATGAAGTAATCAATGAAATCTCAGGTCGTGTAACAACACTTGGTGCAGCTCAAAACAGAATCGATTCAGCTATTGAATCAATTGGTGTACAATCTGAAAACATAACTTCTTCATTATCTACTTTAAGAGATGCAGATATTGCGGAAGAATCTTCAAACTATATCCAAGCTCAAATTCTTCAACAAGCTGCTGCTACATTGTTATCAACAGCAAACCAAACTCCAAGTATCGCTTTGAACCTATTATAATAAGGGTCGGAGAGCATCGGTTACAAAACCAAATACAATTTAAATCTAGAAGCTCTCCTCAAAGTAAAACTCCAAGACCTACAAAATGGAGAAAAATACTTGGGCTCAGAAATACACATTTATTCCAAGATCTAAGTTTGGTAAATGTAAGTGCAAGACTCATAGCTTCGCTATCAGGACGCAATTTACCCCTTTACCCAACAATATATCCGCCGAGTCAAAGACTCGGCTTTATTTTTTTGAATCTATCGTGCAAAAACAACAAAATATGTATTTTGTTGTGTTGGATATTTATATGTTCCAACTTTTAATATTGTTTTTGTACTTTCTTTTGTTTCTTTATGCTATCAAAGAAACAAAAAGAAAGTACCAAAGAAAAAAAAGAAAACACGCATTGTTTTCATCATCCTCACTTCGTTCGGCTGAATTTTTATTTTTCGGCTACGCCGAATCTCTTAAGCCTCGCTAGTCGCTCCGCTTGACGCTCGG
>CAYSIO010000029.1:0-9809 GCA_964431115.1 uncultured Vampirovibrio sp. | reverse complement strand
GGGAGGGTGCCCGCAGGGCGGGTGGGGTACAGAATCAATTTAAAAAATTTCCCTCTCCAACGGGGAGGGTGCCCGCAGGGCGGGTGGGGGTCAATCATGAAACTTATAGTAGGACTGGGAAATATCGGACCAAAATATACATTCACAAGACATAACGTTGGTTTTATGCTTGCAGATAGCATTGCAATAAACAACGGATTAAATTTTAGAGAAAATTCCAGACTTAAATGTTTCGTTGCAAATCTTAGAAACGGTATTGATGATTATTTAATAATAAAACCCACAACGTTTATGAATCTATCAGGCGAAGCTGTTCGTGCCGTAGTGGACTATTACAAAATACCGATAGAAGATGTATTAATAGTATATGATGATTTAAGCTTAGAGCTTGGTAAAATAAGATTTCGCGCAAATGGCTCGGACGGTGGGCACAACGGAATAAAATCAGTTATACAACATCTGGGAACAAAAGATATTGCAAGACTAAAAATAGGAATCGGTCCTCAACCGAGTGTCCCTTCAGAGGTTTTTGTTCTTCAAAACTTTACAAAAGAAGAGCTTGAAACTCTTAAGGAGACATTATCAAAAGCAAAAGACGGTATAAATTGCTTTTTCAAAGAAGGTATTGCCGTAGCTCAAAATAATTTTAATTAGGGGTATAAATATGAAATTAGCAGAACAACTTGAATTAGATGAAAAATACGAAGAGGCTTATGCCGAATATAAAAAAGAATTACCGCACAAGCAGGGCGATATTGAACTTTTAACAAAGCTTGCTCACTTGGCTTTGATTCTGGATAAAAAAGACGAGGCAAAAGCTTATTACGGCAGAATCTTGGAAGTAGATCCGTCAAGTATCCTTGCTCATGAGCAACTGATTGATTTGTTCGCAAATGAAGACAAATTCAGATATTATTTATTAAGAGGGAATTTGCACGCTTTGCAACAACAAATGAGCTATGCAAAAAGCGACTACAAAAAAGCTATAGAACACGCAAAAGATCCTACTGAAGCTCTACCTGCAAGATACTTACATGCCGGACTTTGCGAAGGACAAGAAAAATACCAAGAAGCTATAGACGAATACCTAAGAATATCTGATTACGACGAGAAAAATCCGGTTGTTTTCCTAAAACTTGCAGAGCTTTACGAAAAAACAGAAGGCTTAATTGCTGCTATTGAAGTTCTTGAAAGAGGGCTAAACGAAAACGGATTTAAAGATTTCGAAGAAATCCTTGCAGGATATTATATTAGAAATTCCCAACCGGAAAAAGCTATTAAATTGACTCAAAACGATTTAACTAAAGCTCGCGCACTAATGGATATGGGTAAAAATGACGAAGCTTTTGAAATCTTAAATAAAGTAAAAGATCAATATAAAGGTCAAACCTTAATTCATTCTCTTCTTGCGCAATATTATTTTCAAAAGGGAATGAAAGACGAAGCTTTTAAAGAAATTGATGAATTTGCAAAACTTGACCCAAATTCTCCGCTAATTTACCAAATGCGAGCATTAATTTATGAAGCAGATGGAGATTCTTTCAACGAACACGTAAACTGGGGTAAATACAATATTCTAAAAGGCGAAAAAGAAGTTGCGCTGAATGAGTACATGACAGCTTATCAATTTAATAATGAAGATATTGAATTAATCGAGACAATTGCTGTTCAGTTGGAAGCTTTGAAAGATAATACAAAAGCTTGTGAATTCTATGAAAGACTTGTAGAACTTGAGCCTAAAAATACAAATGCTTTGCAGAAATTAGCAATATTTAGAGACTCAATTGGGGATTATACAATGGCTTTTGAATACTTGGAAAAACTTAAACTGGTTGACCCCAGAAACCAATTTGCAAACGAAAACTATGAAAGCTATAAAGATCGCGCTGAAAACGGCGGTAGCTTTATGAGCTTTTTTAAATCTATTTTCGGGAAACGTATGGGTTAAAGATAAATTATAAACCCTCGCTCCTTGTGGGAGAGGGTGAGCATAGCTCGGGTGAGGTACAGAATCAATTTAAAATATTCCCCTCTCCAACGGGGAGGGTGCCCGTAGGGCGGGTGGGGGTTAATCATGAAAACTCTAAAAACTGAACTATTAGCACCTGCTAAGGATAAACAAACAGCTTTCGCAGCTATTGATTGTGGAGCCGATGCGGTCTATATTGGTGCGCCGAAGTTTGGTGCAAGAAAGAATGTTCCTAATACTATAGAAGATATTAAAGAAGTTGTTGATTATGCACATAAATTTTGGGCTAAAGTCTTTATCACAATGAATACAATACTTACAGATTCTGAACTTGATGAGGCAGTAGAATTAGCAAAAAAACTTCAAGAAATTGGCGTTGATGCTCTTATTATTCAAGATATGGGTCTATTAAATAAATTAATAGATCTGCATTTACCCCTACCAATTCATATGAGCACTCAGTGCGATAATTCTTCTCCGGAGAAAGTTAAGTTCTTTAACGAAATGGGAGTCTCAAGAGTGATTCTTGCCAGAGAGTTATCTCTCGAACAAATAAGAGAAATCCACGAAGGAAATCCTAATTTGGAATTAGAAGCGTTTGTTCATGGCGCATTATGCGTTTCTATGAGCGGTCAATGTTATTTAAGTCAATATATAGGAGGACGCTCTGCTAACAGAGGAGAATGCGCTCAGCCTTGCAGGAAGAAATATACAGTTGAAACAGCTGACGGAAAGATTATAAAAAAAGACTTCTATGCTCTATGTCTCAAGGATTTTAATGCTTCAAACTGCCTTGAAGAGATGAAAGAAGCAGGGATTTGTTCATTTAAAATAGAAGGACGATTAAAAGATATCGGTTATGTTAAAAACACAGTTGCTTATTATAGGCAAAAGCTAGGTAAAGGCAGTTCTTCGGGACGTTCAATTTATCCTTTCATCCCTAATCCGGAGAAAAGTTTTAACAGAGGGTTTACAGAATATTTCTTAAAAGGTAGAACAGACTGCTTTAATCAAGAATCTCCAAAGGCAAAAGGAGAGTATCTGGGAGAAGTAATTGAAATCGGTAAGAATTGGGTAAAAATCAAAACCGAAAAAAATATTTACCCCCAAGACGGGATTTATTTTAGCGGAGACGGATTCAAAGTAAATAAAGTTGAGAGCACTACCTCTACTCGGGGGAGGGTTGGGGAGGGGGTTAATCCTTTTTCCAAAGTTACCATCTATCCAAATAAATCAGTTAATTTAAAAATTGGTGATAAGCTCTGGCGAAACTATGACATTGAATTCGAAAAAGAATTACTTAAACCCGTTAAAAGACAAATTGGGGTAAATATAACAATATCAAAAAAAACTATCTCTCCAATGGAGAGAAAAGAATTTGTTAGTGAAAAGCAGGGCTTTGAACTTACAAATTCAAGAGAGGGTTCTGTAGGATCAAACCCTCTCCTGTCACTTCGTGACACCCTCTCCGCCGGAGAGGTAGTTGTTACCCTCATTGATGAAGACTGTGTTTCTGTTTCCGAAATATTACAACAAGGCGAAAAAGCAAACAATCCTGAAAAGATGAAAGAAACGTTTATAAAACAATTTTCTAAAACAGGAGATAGCGATTTTTATATTGAAAATTTTGAAGTCCAATCTGAACTACCATTCTTACCTGTGAGTGAAATAAATCAATTACGTAGAAATCTGCTGGATAAATTAATGGAAAAGCGTATTGAAATATACAATACCGAAACCCGCCAAACCCAAAAAGAAATGAATTATACTGAGTATTACAAAAACGAGGTTGATTATCGAGCAAATATTCATAACAGTAGCGCTAAATTGTTCTACGAAAAATGTGGTGTAAATGTTATAGAGCCTTCTTTTGAAAGCAAAACTCCAAATCGACAGGTAGAACTTATGCGTTGTAAACATTGCATAAAATATGCTCTTAATATGTGTAAGTCTCCTTTTAATCTCCAATTGAGAGATGAATTTGGAAAAATTTACCCATTAAAATTTGACTGTAAAAATTGCGAGATGAAAGTGTTAAGCAACACAATATAGTTGTTGAGCTTTAACCAAAGCCGCAGCCGTTTTTTCGTCAATGTTCTTATCTTTCTCTGCCTGCATTATAAGATTACTTATTAACGCACCTTTTTCTTCTTTTGTCTTCGCTTCTTTAATTTCATTTTTTGCAATATATTTATTGACAACATTATCTCCGACAGCCCAGTTGGTTAACTTTCTTAAGCCCCAAGAGCATACAGCCCCTAGAACGAAGCCTGCAACGGCACCGATAGCTGAACCTAAGCCCGGACAAATAGCAGTACCTATTGATGCTCCAAGCTTAGCACCTGCCCATTTACCTGCGGCTTCACCAAGAATCCAACCGCCCCAAGATGATAATGATTTTGCAACGGATTGTCCGAGCTGTTTAAGTCCGGTTCCGCTGTCTTGCTGGAAGCCTGCTTTTATGTATTTATATTCGCAACCTATGCTTACAAGAGCCGATATCCAACCCATTTTGCCGCCTAATGAACTCTTGAGTGCGCCTTTATATGTTCCGACATTTGTCATAGTTTGGACTGTTTTTATGTTACTATCAATTAGTTTAGTATTATTCATTACATCATCAATTGATGTTACAGTAGGTTTATTACCGCCAAACCAACCCTTTATTCTAGACCAAAAACTAGGTAAATGTCCGCCCTTTATACTGTTTGCAGCTTTTAATTCCGCAACAGCTTTTATAACTTCATCGCTTTGACCGGAAGCAATTGCTTTTTCTAATTTAGCTGAAAGTTTTAATATTTCATCATCTGTAAAACCTCGTTTTAACAAGCCTTGCCAAGCCCATTTCTGATGTCTTATTTCTGCTCTATATAATTCTGCGTAAGCTTCCTGCATTAGACCGGCTTGATTTTTCCATAAATCACCTTTACAGACGTTTTTGTTAAATACCATATTAACCATACTGTCTTTTTTGAATGCACATTGAACTGCGCTAATAGGATGTTTTATTTTATCAGTATTTGATAAACCTACCCCAAGACCGGTACCAAAAGCCAAGCTTGGCCCTAAATGTTCAACACATTCTTGTTTTTTAGTGCTATAGTCTGTAATTAACTTTTCTTCATTTTTTGTTAATCCTTGAAAATTTGTAGATGCATTTATATTTGGAGTTTGAGATGATTTTCCGGCAGATGAATTGGAATTGCTTGTGTATCCGCTAAAACCATAGCTACCCCAAGATGGTGTGAAACCGCCGTAGCCATAGCTACCAAATCCGCCCATTGGAACAGACCAGCCTCCACCGGTGGATGAAAAATCCAACATTGGCGCATGCCACCTATTTGACATATTCGAGCTATAGTTTACAGTGTTCCCTGTCATGAAATTTCCCTTTTAAATTTCCTCTTAATTGTATAAAGTATTTTTCTTCTCAATAATTGCTCTTTTTGTAACAAAATGTAACAAACAGGTTCAAGAATTCATGATAGAATATTCTTATGAAATGTGGATTTGTAACTATTATAGGTAGACCAAACGTTGGTAAATCAACTCTTTTGAACCAAATTCTCGGGCAAAAGATTGTAATCACAACAGATAAGGCACAGACTACCAGAAAACGTATTAAAGGCATCCTTACTGATGATAAAGGACAGGTTATCTTTGTTGATACACCCGGAATTCATCGTCCTTTGAATAAGCTTGGTGAATTCTTAATGGATGAAGCTAAATTTGCTGTTCCTGACGCTGACTTAATTCTTTTTCTTGTTGACGGTTCAGAACCTGCAGGAAAAGGCGATAAATGGATTGTTGAAAATATCTTAAAGAATAACAAAATCCCTATAATTCTTGTTATGAATAAAGTTGATAAAGTTAAAAATCAACAAAAAATAGAAGAAAATTTAATATCCTACAAGCTTATGTTTGAAGAGAATGTTCCTGTAATTAGGATTTCTGCAAAAACAGGAAGAAATAAAGACACACTTCTTTCAAACATTTATAAAAATTTACCGGAAGGGGAAAAGCTTTATCCTGATGATATTGTAACAGAGGAAAGTATGCGTTCTGTTTCAGAAGAAATAATAAGAGAAAAAATTCTTCTTAATACGCAGGATGAAATTCCGCATTCTGTTGCAATTACTATTGATAAATACGAAGAAAAAGAAGACATTGACCGAATCTATGCAACAATTTATTGTGAACAAAAAAGTCAAAAAGGAATTCTAATAGGCAAAGGTGGCTCTTTATTAAAGAAAATCGGGACTGAAGCTCGTTTGGAATTAGAAGAAATTACAGAGAAAAAAGTTTTCTTAGCTCTTGAAGTAAAAGTTGAAAAGGACTGGAGAAAAAAAGACAAACTGCTTAAAAATTTTGGCTATGTATCGGAAGAGTAGAAAATTTGAAACAAATTAAGTTGCAAAAAAATAATATATATGTTAGTATATCTCCAACGAAATAAAGTATTAAAAAGTAAGTGTAATCGTATGATAAAAACAAGAAGACAACAATTTCATCATCAAACTCATACCAACCCGAAGGGGCTGGGAGTTTTGTTGTCTCTATAATTAACTCCTTTATCAGCTCTTTCGGGATAAAACCAGAGACAGTAAAGAGCAGATAATTAAAGGAGAAATTTTAAAATGTCACTAATCAACATAATATCAGCAATTGGCAATAATTCAACCATATATCCACTATTAGTGAGGGACTGCGGTATCGAAATCCCTTCTAAAGTTGCGATGACATATTCGCAAAACCTAAAAGATTCTAAACAAATGGCAAAAAACGCCGTTAGAGAACGCCTTATTGACGAATACGGGACTTCTGCAATATGGCTTGGCGGAATACCACTTATGGATTGGCTCTGCAATAAAGGAATACAAAAATTAGGATACAATCCAGAAATAAACCCTGAACTTTTTAAAGAAGGTGCAGAACAAGGAATAAAAGAAAATATTAAAAAATTCAAAAATATTGCCCCAAAAGAAGTTGCAGAATTGGAAAAAGCACTTCAAAACCGCAAAACTTATGAAAAGCTTCTTGCAGGCAAATTTATTCTATCAACTGCTATACCAGTTGTGCTTATGGGATTTGTTTTGCCTAAAATGAATTTTGCGCTTACAGAAAAAATCAGACAAAAACAAAATTCAAAAAACAATAAAGACATAAAAAACACTGAAAATAAAAACAATCAAAATATAACTTTCAAAGGTAGTGCAATTTCTGCGTTAGCTAACTTGTCTACAGTTAATAAGATGGCTGTTACAGATGGAGGATTAACAGTTGGTAGAGTCGCAACCGCAAGAAACAAATTTGAAAAAATGGAAATGGCTTTCAAAATGAGTGGCATGATGTTTCTAAATTTCGTTGCCCCAATTTGGATTGCAAAAGGTTTTGATAAAGCTTCTAACAGACTATTTAATACTAATGTGAACTTAGACCCAAAAATTCTTAACGATAAAACTTTCATTGAAGCAATAAAAAATAACAGTCTTAAATTACCGGAAAAAGACAAAATAATTGAATTTTTAGACCAAAACCCTAAAGAAAAATTTTCTCAATTGGCGGAACAATTTTGTGGTGTTAAACGTCTAGGAAATGGTATAAGAGACCCTAGAGCTTATGTAGACATCAAAAAAATTCAAAACTTTAAAAATGAAATAGAAAAATTTACACAAAAAGCCAAAGAAACCGGAAATATAGACAAATTTGCCAAAAAAGCTTTAAGAGTAAAATCTGCAAATATCATTGCAAACGTCGCATTGAGTAGTTTCTTGTTAGCAGTTGGCTTACCGAAATTAACATTTATTCTAAGAAAAAAAGTAACAGGCTCTGATGCCGAACCCGGACTCATAAAGAATGCTTAAATCTGTATAAAGATTATATAAGGATTTTGAGAATATCGAATTTTTTATAATATACTTTACTTGTAAGCATTTTAAATGGGGTAATTTATATGACAAATTCATTATTAGAAAAAACAAGCATACATCCTTCAGCAGTTATTCATCCTTCAGCTGAAATCGGAGAAGGTGTCATCATTGGTCCTAACGTTGTAATTGGCGAAGGAGTTAAAATCGGTAACGGAACAAAAGTTATTGCAAATGCTTATATTGAGTATTCTGAAATCGGTGAAAATTGTACAATTTCTCCATTTGCAACTATAGGTTCTGCACCTCAAGATTTAGGTTACAAAGGAGAACCGACAAAAGTTGTTATCGGTAATGAAACAATAATTAAAGAAAACGTTACTATTCATCGTGGCGCTGCTTGCGGAGATTATACAACAAGAGTTGGTAACAAATGTTTATTAATGGTTGGATCTCACATTGCACACAATTGCGTTATTGAAGACCAAGCAATCCTAGCGAACTTAGCAACTTTAGGCGGACATGTTCATGTCGGTTTTGGTGCTTTTATCGGTGGAATGAGCGTATTCCACCAAAACATCAGAATTGGCTCTATGGCTATTGTAAGCGGATTCTCTGCTTCTCGTCAGGACATTCTTCCATATTCAAAATGCGACGGCAGACCTGCTGCACCTAGAGGAATTAATGTTATCGCTCTAAAAAGAAGAGGTGTTGATTTAGAAACCAGAACAGCTGTTAACAAAGCTTTCAAAATATTGACTTCAGGTGAATATAACACTTCTCAAGCAATTGAAAAAATTAAATCAGAATTACCAATGAACCAATATATTGAAAATATGATTGAGTTTGTAGAAACTTCTAAAAGAGGAGTTGTTCTTAGATCTCACGTTGTCGGAAACGTTTCTTTAGAAGACTAAAAAATATACTACATGTTCTAAACATTTCCAATTAAGGGTATTAATTACAATTAATACCCTTTTATTATATCAATTGTTATATCATATACCTTTCTTTCCCCTAAAGAACGCTGCTATTATTGCTTCTTAAGAGTGTTAAGTTTTGTAAATAATATTTAAAACATTTCTCTTGACATTATTTTTTTATGCGCAATAATAATAATACACACTTTAAGTGTAGTCGAAACACTAAATAGCAAAATAAACCCCAAAAATCATATAAACTCCTAGATAATAAACACTAAAAAAGACCATTAGGATGCAGAAAACAAAACCCACCTGACACACACCGGGTGGTTTTTTTTTGCTTCTTTGGTAAAGAATGCAAGCAAGAAACTTTTTTGTATATAACATTTTATACAAAATGTTATGTATATTTATTTGTTTTGTAAGTTTTTTCAATCCTTCTGTTACTATTTTATAAAATCATACATTTTCTAAGTACTTTCTTTTGTTTCTTTATGCTATCAAAGAAACAAAAAGAAAGTACCAAAGAAAAGAAAGAAAACACGCATTGTTTTCATCATCCTCACTTCGTTCGGCTGAATTTTTGTTTTTCGGCTATGCCGAATCGCTTTAGCCTCGCAAACTAATCCCTCACCCTGCCCTCTCCCTAAGGAGAGGGAAAAATTGTTTGCGAGCCTTGTGTAGTGAGCAATTATTGTTTGTGAGACAGCAACAAAACGAGTGCTGTCTGAGGTGCGTAGCACCGAGTTCACTCGTTCTGGTCGAACATTACAAATAATTAGCGAACGAAGCTATCGCTCGCGAGGTTTTTTGTGGCACTTTTTTGCCGGCACAAAAAAGTGCCAATAGGATCAAGAAAATAATTAACCCCCACCCGAGACTCTATAACTCACAGAGTTCGTTAAGAGTCTCTACCCTCCCCGTCGGAGAGGGATAATTTTATATACATAACATTTTGTATAAAATGTTATCTCCCTCGACTACTTGCAAAACAGATTTGTTTGTCGTAATATAGTCAGTACGGCGACATGGCCAAGTGGTAAGGCAGAA
>CAYSIO010000028.1:0-9897 GCA_964431115.1 uncultured Vampirovibrio sp. | reverse complement strand
AATTTGGCTTCTTGCTATCGCTTATGTATTCGTTTATGTAATCAGATTTGGTGCAGAAGACTGGATGATTAAGTATTTAAGCGAAGCAAAAGCAAACAGCCTTGAATTAGCATCTTTAAAATTGAGTTCATTACCACTTGTCGGTATTGCTGGTACGGTTTGTGCTGGTGTAATTTCAGACAAAGTTTTCAAAGGCAAACGTGCCCCTGTTAACTTAATATATTTGATAGGTGTTGTTGTTTGTTTGGTATTACTTAAGTTTAATACAATCAGCACTTTAGACTTTGTTCTAATAGGACTTTTGGGTGCATTCACATATGGCCCTCAGATGATGATTGGTGGTCTTTGTGCAGTTGAAAGCAGTTCTAAAAAAGTAGCATCCGCTGCAACAGGTTTTACAGGAACATTCGGTTACATTGGCGCAGTTCTTTCTGCAACAGGTACAGGTTTTATGGTAGATAAATTCGGTTGGAACGGTGCATTATCTTTCTGGATTGCATCAGCTGTAATCTGTATTACAATTTGTGTAATGCTTTGGAAAAACGAAAAACAAAAAGTTTGTTAAGTACATATTATTTTTTTAGGAGATATAATATTTTATATCTCCTAAAATTTTTTCAAATATAAGTAGCAAAAAAAAATATTTACAGGTTTTATGTGTAGTATGAGTATTAGGGAATCATTAAAAAGAATTTTTGTTGCACTGGGCGAAAATAATAAGCCTACATATGCCGTTATGGCGATTGCAGTCGTTAAGGGAATTGCACGTCCTATTTTTACAATGACGGATAAGCATGCCGATCCTGAAACAAAAAAATATACTGCAATTAGAGAAGGATTGACAGAAGTTGTGGCAATCCCGACATATTTTGCTTGTGGCGAGCTTGCAAGCAAAGTCGCAGGAAATTTAAATTTTAATCATCTTCCGACAAAAGAAGCTCAAGATTATGCAAGAAAAAGCGCTCAGAAAAACTTTATGTTTTTAGGAGTCTGTACCGCAGCTTTATTGGTAATTCCTGCACTTGCATCACTTACGATTAAACCTTTTATGAAAAAGATACAAGAAAAGAATACAAAACAAAAAATAGAAAACCTTGAAGATAAAATTGAAGCTCTTGAGGATAAAATTGAAAATAAGTTAGATATTTTTGACGATATAGATGATGAAAAGTTAGCTTATAAACCTGCTTTTCAGAGCAATCAACATGCTGCGCGTCCGTATCAAATAAATTATAGCTCACCTAAAATCGGTGGCATGAAAGTAGGTGGAATATGGTAAGCGGAATCACAGGTATATTGTCAAATCCTACACTTTCAAATATTGCACAAAGCACATCAGCTTCTGTATCAATTGAAACAGGCTTAAAAGCAATAGGAAGACCTTCTTTTATCCTCGCTGACGGTAAAATTGAACCACAAACAAAACGTTATGCAGCAATGAAAGAGTTCTTATATCAAGCTACTTGTTTAGCTACTTATATGGCTATTATTATCCCTATTTTTAAAAATGGCTCTTTTAAACTGGCTAAAAAAATCTTAAAAGAAGAACCTGCTTTTCAAAAATTCAAAAATGCCAAGCAATATTTAAACTATAAAAAACTTACAGACATGCCTAAGGAAAATAGAGCTAAAGCTTTACAAAACAACAAATATAACGACATGTTCACAAAAGAGACTTTAGAATATTTAAAAACGACAAAAGACGCTGAGCAATATAATATAATTAAAGGAACAATTGAATTCGGTAATATCATCGGCTCTGTCTTAGGTTTGGCAATTTTTGCACCACAAGTAAGTCACCTTATTGTGCATCCGGTGCTAAAAGCTATCGGCATGGAAGAAAAGCATGCAGAAAAAGATGATTAATTATCTGAATTTCAAACTAAGTTCTTTTCCTATCCCTCTTTAATGGGATATTTAATTGTATTATCCCAAGGATCTTGATAATTCAAATACTCAATGCTTTTTTCTTGAAGCTTTTTGATAAGCATATCCATTTCAACTTCGTTCTCAAAGGTGTCATACTTGCATAAACTCATAGATACCCCCTAGTTGAATTAATAAATACACTACACTATTTAAGACCAATAGCATTTTAACATTGTTAAGGGTGCTTTTCTATCATTCTAAAGAGTTATCTAATAAAATTCGTCATAATAACTTCTTCTTGCTCCGGAGGAAGAAAACCTGCATCTTTTCCTGCTTGAAGACATTTTAGTGTCCAAGCCAAGTTGCGAGCTAAGAAACGCATATTTTGCATACCTTCCAAATCTTGTCTCACTTCATCAGGAGTTCTACCGTGAACCATATTCCAATATCTGCCGGAGACTAAAATCATTTGGTTAATAGTGAAGTATTTATTTAATTGGTCAAGAGTGGCAGTCGTACCTGCGCGTCTGGCACTTGCGATTGCGGTTGCAGGTTTATGTGGAAAAATCTTTTTGCCGGAACGAGATGCGCTATAAAAAGCTCTGTCTAAAAACGCAACAGTTGCACCAGAAGATGACGCATAATGAACAGGTGAGCCTATTACATACGCATCAAATTTTTCTGCGAGTTCCACAAATTCATTGACTTTATCATTAATTACACATTTGCCAAGCTTTGTACAAGCACCGCAAGCTTTACAAGAAGCTATCGGGTCATTTCCTACATGATAAATTTCAGTTTCAATACCTTCTAAATTCAATGTATCTGCGATTTCTTTCAGAGCAGTATAAGTACAACCTTCTTTGTTTGGCGACCCATTAAATAATAAGACTTTCATATTTATCTCCTAATTTATATAATCTAGCTTTAAAGGTGTTCCGCATTTCAAATCACAATTTGCGGTCTTACCGAGAATTTCTTCATAATATTTTGGATGCAAACCATTAGAAGGTCTGATAGAACGAACATTTTCCGTTGTAAATTTTTCACCTTTTTTAATATCCTTTACAACATACAATGAGCGAGCAAATTTTCGATTTTTTTCGTTAATTGTATAATCAACTTTTCCTAAAGCCTTTTCCGTATCTCTTATAGCTTTAACTAAAGATTTGAATTCATCCGGATTAAGCGAAAAACCTGCATCTGCTCCACCTAATGCTCTATCCAGCGTAAAATGTTTTTCAATTACTTTAGCCCCCAGTGTAACAGCGGTTATCGCAGGAATGTTGCTCATTGAATGATCTGAAAGCCCGATTTTTACAGCTTGGGAGGAAAATCTTTCTATCATATCTTTAATTGTAATTATATTCATATCTTCTAATTGCGCAGGATATGCCGATGTACATTTCAAAAGAGTTATATCATTATTCCCAACACTTTTACATGCATCAATTGCACCCTGAATTTCTTCTAAAGAGGAAACTCCTGTTGATATAATCATGGGCTTTTTGAATTTTGCGGCATATTTAATTAACGGATAATCCATTGCTTCAAAAGAAGCAATTTTATAACAAGGCACGCCTATACTTTCCAAAAAATCAACAGCAGTATAATCAAATGGAGTTGAAAAAAAATCAATTCCGATTGAATCAGCATATTCCTTTAATTCTCCTTGCCAATCCCAAGGAGTATAAGCTTTTTGATAAAGTTGATAAAGATTTTCGCCATTCCAAAGACTTTTTTCATCTTTAATTTGGAATTCTTCATTGTTACAATCGACAGTGATTGTATCTGCTGTATAAGTTTGCACTTTAACAGCATCAGCACCACAATCTTTTGCTGATTTGATTATTTTTTTTGCTAATTCTTTGTCTCCGCAATGATTTGCAGACATTTCTGCTATGATATAGACCATATGAGAATTATATCACGAATTTATTTATTTCTTTACTTCTTTATACAATTCTTCTATTGTTTGGTAAGCAACTAAGTCATTAACAGTAATTTTAAACCCATATTCCTTTTCTAAAAATACTGCAGTGGTCATCATCCCTAAAGAGTCCCACTCTTCCAAATCATCAAGCAGTGTAGATAAAAAAAGCTCCTCCTCTGTTTGCAAAGCCTGCTTAATTCCTGTTAAAAATTTCCCCTCACTCATATTAAACTCCTTATATTTCATTAATTTTTGTACAATATATTTTTTCAATATTAAGAATTACACTTGCCCAACTTAAACCAACACCAAAACCACATAACAGCATTTTAAGGTTCTTAGAACTTACTTCCTCCTCCAAATTATCGCAAATTGCGCTTGGAATAGATGCTCCGCATTGATTACCATATTTACTCAAAGTCTCCATTGGAACCCGAGTTTCGTCATAGCCGATTTGATTAACAACATTTTGCATTATGAATTTATTAGCTTGGTGTAAAACTATATTATCAAAAGTTTTAATATCTTCATTTGCAAAATTTAATAAATCAATAATTGAAGGTGCTATTTTTTCCATCGTAAAATCAAAAATTGCTTTACCATCCATCCTGGAATCCTGCAAATATTCACCATCCTGCGAAAAATGAGACAGAGAAACAGGATTTCGAAAACCACCATTTCTACAAATCAGGGACTCATGGTATTCCCCGCAAGAATTTATATTGAAATACATTGGAGGAGATGTTTCATCATACTCAAGCAATGTAGCAGAACCCGCATCTCCAAAAACTTCCGGTTCTGTTTCTGAAAACATATCTGAAAATTTAGAAAATGTATCACCCACAAGAACCAACACCTTTTTACAACCCGAGTTTAAAAGCATTGACGCTTGATAAAGTCCAATCACATATCCTGAACAAGCCTGAGGTATATCCATAACAATACAATTTTCGCTTAAATCCAGACGTTTATGAAGTACATATGAAGTTGCAGGCATTAAATAATCGGGGGTGTAACCCGAGTAAATTAACCCGTCAATTGTTTTTACATCAATATTCATACCCTCAATTAAGTTTTTTACGGCAGCAAAACATAAATCCGATGAAGTTGTTTCTTTTTCAACAATTCTTCTTTTATAAAAACCGGAAGATTGGATTAGGCGTTTTATTTTTCTTTCGTCTCCGTTATATAGGTTTTTACCTTCTGTTACCACCAATTCTTTCTTAGGGACAGATACTGAAATACCTGTAATTTTAGTATTTAATAATTTTGAATAAACCATATTTTACTCCCATATTGCCGTTAAAACATTACCATAAGCTTTTTCTATTGATTTTTTTATCAACTCTCGCTTCTCAAACCATATATCACGGTCAAAATACAAGAAAAACTCATCCTCACTTTCACCTATATCCAATGCATAAAAAATAGTTTTATGCATTTTATACACCCTTTTGTTGGTTTTCAAAACAGATATATCAATTCGCTTTATACCTAAATTGTTAAATGCATATTCAAACCCTAAATAATTCAATAATATACCGTATCCGATAAAATCCTCATTACCGATATAAGAACCGCAAACACATTTTCCGCCTACAATTTCTGTATAATCGAAAACTCCGACTGGAATGTCATTTATCAAAAACAAATAGTACAAGGTTTCTCTTTTATTCTTTAAATTGTCAATCCACTTCAAATGCTGTTCTAGTGCTATAATATCTTGGTTAAGCATTTTTAAACGAACTCTATCAGAATTTCTCCACGTTAAAATCAACTCTTTTTCAAAAGAATTCAAATTAATAAAATTTTTAAATATAACACTAAACACAGCACCCTCCTCTATATAAGCAAAGCGCCATATGTGTTCGCCAAAATGCAATTAGAGAGTTAGCTACCCCCCCCCCGCAAGGCTAAAACGCTGTCCACGACTGGTTTGTAGGTAAATTTTAAAAGTCGGTTTTTTACAAAACCTGCTTTTATAAATGTTTTAATCGACGCCATATTAGTATCATAAATATAAGCTGTGACTTTTTCATATCCGGATTTTTTAATACAAGATTCTATTATTTTAGAAGCTAGTCCTTTGCCCCTAAAGTTTTCAGCTATGCTTATTGAAATCAATATCTCTTCTTCTTTTTTATCAAAACGAACTTGTGCAATAAATTCTTTCTCCTGAGACTCTACAATGTAAAATGGTTCATCCTGTTTTTTAATACGATTATTAAACCATTCAACATGATCTTCCCATTTAATTTTTTCTTGATTTACAGAATTAGCACGCACAATGTCATCATTAGAAAGTTCAAAAACCTTCCTCATATCATCAATTGTTGCAAGTCTTATTGAAAATTCTTTAACCATTCCATATCCTCAATAAAATCATCCAGATTTTCTTTCGAATTTTTTACCGTCTCAAAAGTTACATAACTTTCTTTTGGTATCATATCAAAAATTTGTTTAAAATCCAATTGACCTGTTCCCAAATGTAAATGTGAATCATACGGAGAATTTATATCATTCAGATCTGTTAAATGAAACATATTAGGGCTAAATTGCAAAAAGTCTTTGCAGTATTCATAAATCATTAGCTCCCTCGCCCCTTGTGGGAGAGGGTAGGGGTGAGGGGTGTTATTAAATAAGGAATTTGCTGCACAAATTGCGTGACCAAAATCTAAACAAAATCCGCATTTAGCAGTTTCTTTTACCAGTTTAATTTCTTCTGGGTTATAGCCTCTGCAAAATTCTCCGCCCATTTTATTCGGTAAGGCTTGGTAAGGCTTATTTTCAATCAATGCTCTTGGCTCATTAAAACCCGCAAGCTGTCGTGCAGTTTCTTTTATATCACCATCAATTCCGCCATGAAAAATTATATATTGTGCGTTTAACTCATCTGCAAACTGCTTAACTTCTTTATAAATCTCTAAATTGGATTGCTCTTTTTCTTTTTTAGCCAAATTAAACCCATGTGCGAAATGCGGTGCGTGGATTATAAATGATATACCCCCTTCGGCACTACGTGCCACTTCCCCCAAAGGGGGCAGACCAGTTAAACTTTGAGTCTTTAAACCTTCGGCACTACGTGCCACTTCCCCCAAAGGGGGCAGACTTCTGTTTATTTCTTGTTTTAAAAACTCAATACATCCTTGTAAATTTTCGTCAATTTCATTGTTCCAAAATCGAATAATTCTATAACCTCTATTTTCTAAATAAAAAGTTCTTTGCTCATCATTAAAAGATTGGCAATGCTGTCCACCATCAATTTCTATTATTAATCTTTTTTCGTGGCTATAAAAATCCGCTATATATTTATCATCTATGGCGTGTTGTCTTCTAAAACGAACTCCCAACTTGTTTTTGCGTATTTGTTGCCAAAATACGACCTCTTGTTTTGTCATATTTTTTCGCATTTTTCTTGCAAAATTTTTCATATAAGGAGAATATTTTCTTTTACCGGAAGAAAATATTACATCTGTCCCCTCTGGAGGAAGTAAACCCGAGTGTTGTTGATACAAGCTATCTGCCCCCTCTGGGGGAAGTGGCACGCAGTGCCGTAGGGGGCAATTGAGTAATTCCTTCCATTTAGAAAGTGTATTCAAAGAGCCAGGCACAACATATAGCTCAATGTAATCAAACACTCCTTCTGAATAAAGCTTTTTCGCTTCTTCATAGTACTTATCCGTATTTATTGACCAAAGTTTTAACCCGCGTTTATACACCATACAAAACCTTATACTTCATTTCAGCCATTTTCCAATCATCAGGCGTATCAATATCTTGGACAACACTTTCATCCATAATATAAGGAACACAACCTTGCATTTTTGTATTATCTTCCGACATAAAATAAAACATCCCTACATCATGATACATTGGCTCTAAATCTTGCGAACGTTTCGATGCATTCTCAGGCTCTCTATAATACAAATCACCATCTTCATTCACCGCAAAAGCCCTTTGAATAGGAAATGAAAACTTCACAACTGGAGTCAAAGATGATTTACCGGATTTTTCAAATGTTTCATACGCTTCTTTTAAAATTTTAGCAGTCAGAAATGGGACACAAGGATAAATACAACATATTGTATCAAACTCCTTACCGCGTTTTTTATACTCTGATTTAACTTCATTCAAAACATCTG
Organism: uncultured Vampirovibrio sp.; assembly: GCA_964431115.1. Taxonomy (GTDB): domain Bacteria; phylum Cyanobacteriota; class Vampirovibrionia; order Gastranaerophilales; family Gastranaerophilaceae; genus CAG-196. The sequence continues at coordinate 1,953 of CAYSIO010000028.1, read as the reverse complement.
CTGTTGTCGCAAAATCATTTGCAGTTGCTTCCGAACGCATAAAAGGAACACTAGCACCATACTTTTTAGCAATTTCAGCAATTTCCATATCATCAGTAGAGACCATAACTTCATCAAATACATCTGACGTCAAAGCCGCTTCAATAGCATATGCTAACATTGGCTTTCCCATAAATTCTTTTATATTTTTTCTAGGAATTCTTTTACTTCCACCACGAGCAGTAATAATTGCGATGTTTGACATTAGATTGTTCTCCTACCTAATTCACTCTTCCAAAACCACTTGCAGCAGGCAAACCTTCTAAATGTTTTTCAACATCATTTCCGAGTTTTGAAATCATAGCAAACACTTCGTCCACTGCTTTTTCATATTTTTCAACCTGTTCAAATGTATGTGCATACATTGCATAAAAACCGCCACCTGCCAAGAATCCTCTTTTTAGCATTTCTTGAGTAAAATATGCAATATTTACAGAATGGTTTTCTTCAAAAGAGAAGTGAATAAGAGGCTTAAATCCACCAATATGAATTTTTAAACCGTATTTTTCTGCTAATGTTTCCCATATTTCCCAAACTTTGTCAGAAATTGCAAGCATATGAGTAGAAGCATCAACTCTGACAAATTTTTCTATCATCGCCAAAGCTGCGACTGAGCCGGTTCTTTCTGTCCAGTTAGTTGATGTTATGAAAGCGTCTTGCGCATATTCCATAACCCATTTTTTGCCAATAACAGCAGATGAGCAGAAACCATTTCCAAGAGCTTTTGAAAATACTGCCATATCAGGATTAAATCCAAGTTTTAAGTGAGCTCCGCCGTTATTCATTCTAAACGCTGCAGTAATTTCATCAATTATTAACGGAACTCTTTTTTCTTTCGCAACAGCATGAATTGCATCGATAAACTCTTGAGTCGGTTCATAGTTTCTAATAGGCTCCATTACGATTGCAGCCAAATCATCACCAGCTTGAGCAATCGCACGCTTAAAATTTTCAATATCATTGTAATAAAAAGGTATAGCAGTTCCTGTCAAACCTTTTGGAACACCGTTAGGGTTTAAACCTGCAATCCATTGATCATCGAGAGCATCTTTTTTACCTAAATTAGCAGCCAAGTACCAATCACACCAACCGTGATAGCCACAGAATACAATTGTATCTTTTCCTGTTGCGACACGTGCAATTCTAACTGCCATAGACATAGCTTCACCGCCGCCACGAGAAAATCTTGCCATATCAGCCCAAGGGTGGAGTTCAATTAATTTTTCCGCCAATGCAACTTCTTCCGGAGGATTTAAAGTAGACGCAGAACCTCTATTTATAACATCAATAACTGCTTTATTAACATCTTCATCAGCGTACCCAAGAACAGTTGCACCAATACCGCCAATTGAAAAATCGAGATATCTGTTGTCATCTAAATCAACAACTTCTACACCTTTTGCTTCTTTAAAATAAGTCGGCCAAACTCCGCGAGAATATCTATCCGGTCTTTTTGACAAAAGTTGCGTCATTCCCGGTATTAGTTTTACTGCTTTTTCTTGTAAAGCTAATGATTTTTTATTATTTAAAACAGTCTTTGTCATAATTTACTCCTTATACTCTCATAAATTAAGTATATCACTAAAAACACTTCTAAATATTTACTTTATACAATCTTAATCTAACTTCCAATTTTGCGGGAGGATAAACCTTTCGTCAATAACTTTAAATTTATCAAAATCAATATCCTCTATTGATTCATTTATTGAACTCACTATCTCTTTTAATTCGTTTTCTTTATTTTCGAAATTAGCCACTTTAATTCCTCCTTCTCTTCGAATTCAAGACCAGCTTCGCGAGCAGCTTCAGCCAAAGCAGCTACACGACCATGATACAGATAGCCACCACGCTCGAATACAACTTCTTTTATGCCGGCAGCCAATGCTTTTTCTGCGATTGCCTTACCAACAGCTT
>CAYSIO010000027.1:0-10114 GCA_964431115.1 uncultured Vampirovibrio sp. | reverse complement strand
TGAAGAAACAGCTCTAATAGCTTCAATTGAAGGTGAACGCGGTATGCCAAGACCAAAACCGCCTTTCCCTGCTAATAAAGGTTTATTTGGACGTCCAACCTTGATTAACAACGTTGAGACATTAGCAAATATTCCTGTAATTATGTTACACGGAGCTGACTGGTTTGCTCAAATGGGTACTGAAACTTCTAAAGGTACAAAAACATTTGCTTTAACAGGTGATGTAAACAACACTGGTCTTATCGAAATCCCTATGGGTACAACTCTTAGAGAAATCGTATTCGACATCGGTGGCGGAATGAGAGACGGCAAAAAATTCAAAGCTGTTCAAATCGGTGGCCCTTCAGGCGGATGTTTAACAGAAGAACACTTAGACATTCCAATGGACTATGACAACTTAATCAAAGCTGGTGCAATGGTTGGTTCAGGCGGTCTTGTTGTTATGTCAGACAAAACTTGTATCGTAGAAGTTGCAAGATTCTTCATGAACTTCACTCAAAACGAAAGTTGCGGTAAATGTGTTCCTTGTAGAGAAGGTACAAAAAATATGCTTGCAATTCTTCAACGTATTGTTGACGGCAAAGGCGAAATGGAAGATTTGGAAACTTTGGAAGAATTAGCTAAAGACGTTAAAGAAGGTTCTTTATGCGGTCTAGGTAAAACAGCTCCAAATCCGGTTCTTTCAACATTGAAATACTTTAGAGACGAATATGTTGCTCACATTAAAGATAAAAAATGTCCTGCTGGAGTTTGCTCTAAGATGACATCTTATGAAATTGATCCTGAAAAATGTAAAGGTTGCTCAAAATGTGCAAGAAATTGTCCTGTTGGCGCAATTACAGGTGAAATCAAATCACCATTTACAATTGATCAAGAAAAATGTATTAAATGTGGCGCTTGTGTAAGCAATTGTCCATTCAAGGCAATAGAAAGAAAATAAGGTGGCAGATATGGGAAAAATGATTATAAATGGTAAAGAATGTGAATTTACTAATGAAAGAAACATTCTTGAAGTAATTAGAAAAAATGGTTTCAATGTACCTACTTTCTGTTATAGACCTGACTTAACAAAAGATTTCGGTGCTTGCAGAATGTGCGTTGTTGAAATCGACGGAAGAATGATTCAAGCTTCTTGTACAACTCCTCCTGCTGAAGGTATGGTTGTTAAAACTAATACTGAAAAAGTTAGAAGCATTAGAAAATCTATCTTAAAGCTTCTTCTTGCAAACCACGACAGAGAATGTACAACTTGTGATAAATCCGGTACTTGCGAATTACAAAAATACTCTGAAGAGTATGGTATTAAAGACTCTGACGTTAAAAAGTTTGTTCAAAGAAAAGAACTTTTACCTGTTGACGACAGCGCTCACACACTTGTAAGAGACCAAAACAAATGTATTCTTTGCGGTGCTTGTGTAAGAGCTTGCGAAGAGCACCAAGAAATTGCAGTTTTAGGCTTCACAAATCGTGGTAGCAGAACTGTTATTCAACCAATGGTAGGTAAAGACTTGGCTCATAGCGAATGTATCGGTTGCGGTCAATGCGCTGCTGTTTGTCCTACAGGTGCTTTGACTATTAAATCTTACACAGAACAAGTTTGGTCTGAATTAATGAACCCTGAGAAGAAAGTAGTTGTTCAATTTGCTCCTGCTGTTCGTGTAGCTATTGGTGAAATGTTCGGAATTGAACCCGGTGAAAATATGACAGAAAAACTTAACGCTGCTTTAAGAGCTTTAGGTTTTGATTTAGTATTTGATACTAACTTCTCAGCTGACTTAACTATTATGGAAGAAGCAACAGAGTTCTTAGGAAGATTAAATAATGGCGGTAAATTACCATTATTCACATCTTGCTGTCCTGGTTGGGTTAAGTTCTTAGAACTTAAACACCCTGATATGTTAGATCATTTATCAACTTGTCGTTCACCACAAGCGATGATGGGTTCAATTATCAGAGAATATATTCCGCAATATTATCCGGATTTCAAACCTGAAAACATTGTAAGCGTATCAATTATGCCTTGTACCGGTAAGAAAGCAGAAGCTAGACGTGATGAGTTCAAACGTCCGGATGGAAGCTACGAAATCGATTATGTTCTAACAACACAAGAAATCGCTCGTATGTTCAAATCTGCCGGTATTGATATTAAAAACATCAAAGGCGAAAAAGCTGATTCACCATTCGGTAAATATACAGGTGCAGCTACTATCTTCGGTGTTTCAGGTGGTGTAGCTGAAGCTGCAGCCAGAACAGCTTATGAAGTTGTTACAGGTCAAGAATTAACTGACGTTGTAATCAACGAAATGCGTGGTACACAAAGAGTTAAAACAGTTGAGCTTGACCTAAACGGCACTCACTTGAAGGTTAAAATCGTTAACACAATTAGAGAAGCTGAAAAATGCATGAGAGAAATTAAAGAAGGTAAAGCAGATTATCAGATTCTTGAAGTTATGGCTTGCCCTGGCGGTTGTATTAACGGCGGTGGTCAACCAATGAGCTGTAATGATTCTGAAATTAAAGAAAAACGCGCAAGAGGCTTGTATAAAGATGATGAAACAGGTGAATTGAGAAAATCTCACAAAAACCCTGATGTTCAAGAGCTTTATGCAAAACATCTTGGCGAGCCTAATTCACACAAAGCACACGAGTTGTTACACACAACTTATGTTAATAGAAGAAAAGACTGCTATATTTCAGTCGGTGAATAAACAAAACAAAAAGGCGGGGCTTTTAAATAAAAGCCCCGCCTTTTCTATTACAAACTTACAAAATATCTAACGGATCGACATCAATTGCCATTTTAATATCTTTTGGCAAACTTATCTGATTCAAGAACTTAGACACAAAATCGTGTCCTTTTTGAGAAAGTTTATTTTTAATAAGTATTTGATACCTATAATAGCCATTAATTTTTGCTATGATACAAGGTGTTGGACCTAAAGTCTCCAAATATTCTCCGAAACCAAACTTTTCAGTCATGGTATTTAATCTCAAAGCTATTTCCATAGCTGATTTTTCTGCACGAAAATTATTCATTGATGATAAAATAATACGAATAATTTGGCTAAACGGAGGATAATCGAACTCTTGACGAGCTTTAATTTCTGTCTCAAAAAACTTCTCAAAATTTTGAGACTTAGCGGTTTGGAAAGCATAGTAATCCGGATTATAAGTCTGGAATAAAACTTTCCCCTTATATTCTCCTCTACCAGCCCTTCCTGCAACCTGAGTAAGCAATTGGAAGCCTCTTTCAGATGCTCTAAAATCAGGAACAGAAAAACCTGTATCAGCACTTATCACACCTACTAACGTTACATTTGGATTATCAAGCCCTTTCGCAATCATCTGAGTTCCGACTAAAACATCAATTTCGCCTTTTTGGAATTTACCTAAAAGCTCAATATGAGCATTCTTTTTTGTCAAAATATCACTATCAATTCTTTCAACGCGATATTCCGGAAAAATTTCTTTTACCAAAATTTCTATTTTTTGAGTTCCGCTTCCGGAATTAGCAAGCGCATCAGAACCACATTGAGGACAAAAATCAGGAAAGCTCATTTCTTTACTACAATAATGGCATTTAAGTTTTTTGCCGTCAGAATGCCAAACCATTGGAATTGAACAATCAGGGCACTCGACAACGGTTCCGCAAGCCTTACATTGAGTATAAGTCGAAAACCCTCGTCTGTTCATCAAAAGAATAACTTGTTTACCGGCTTCAACTGCCTCCTTAATCTCTGTTTGCAAAGGTTTAGAAATAATTCCTCGATACGAAGCTTTCCCATATTCTTGCATATTAATAACTTCCGGCTTCGCAAGCGGAGCATTATTAAACCTTTTTAGCATTTGGAAAAGATTATTATTGTTTTGTGCATAATAATAAGTCGAAACATCAGGAGTTGCAGAGCCTAATAATAATGGTGCTTGGTGGAATTGTGCAAGTCGTTTTGCCACAACTCTTGCATCATATCTTGGTGCTGGGTTTGTTTGTTTATAGGCTCCTTCGTGTTCCTCGTCGATTATAATTAAGCCAATATTTTGCAAAGGTGCAAATACTGCAGAACGAGCTCCCGCAAGGATTTTAATCTCATTGTTATAGAGTCTCTGCCAAACATCGTATTTTTCACCATCTGAAATACTACTGTGCCAAATTGCAATATCATTAATTCCGAACTTTCTGGCCAGTCTCTTCGTAAGTTGAGAAGCCAAAGCAATTTCCGGCGCAAGAAATAGTACATTTTTGCCGGAATCAATAACATCTTTTATAAGCTTAAAATACACTTCGGTTTTACCTGAAGCTGTCACCCCGTGCAACAATATCGGATTTTGAGACTTTAATTTTCCTTTTATCCCCTGATAAACTTCTTCCTGCTCAGAAGAAAGCTCAAACAAAGGCTCAACTTTTTCATCTTTAAAAATTGTCAAAGGATTTCTATAAATAAGCTCCAGATTAAATTTAACAAACCCTTTTTCTTCAAGCTTTTTCATCGTAGCACGGGTTGTCTTAGCTTTATCTTCAAATTCTATTAAAGGCTGTTTTCCCTCTGCCTTGAGAAGTTCTAAAATTTCTTTTTGACGTTTAGTTAATCCTTCAAAATTATCGTTTACAAGTTCAACAGATTGCTCAGTTTTAGAATTCTTTTCAATCAATTTCATAGGAATTGCAGCGTTTAAAACAGTTACAAAATCCGTACAATAATAATTCGCCACCCATTCTAACAGTTTTAGATACTTAATTGAAAACAAAGGAGTCTCATCTAAGATTCTATTGATTTTCTTAACTCTAATACCTTCCGGAACATAATCAGAAAACCCTACAACAAAAGCATTAATTAAGCCTTGTCGTCCAAACGGAACTAGCACAGCTTGACCGACCTGAATAATCTCTTTCATCTCTTCAGGTACTAAATAGCTGAATGTCTTTACTCCCAGCCCCTTAATATTTACTAAAACTAACGCATATTTCATTAGTTCTATTATACTCTAAATTATATTTATTTATAACTATGTGAAACCTTAACATTATCAAAGATATTTAAGACATAGCCTTCTTCAGGTTTCATTGCATACGCAAAATACGCTTTATCCTTAACTTGTGGCAATTCTTTTGTAAAATCATCCTGAGCAACTTCTCTTAAGGTTGCAAAATATGGCTTTGAAGCCCAAGCTGGTAATAAATCTGTTCCTTTAAAAAATTTACCTAAAAAGATAGGAATACAGCCTTTAGCTTCAAATCTAAGCATTGAATCTTGCACAGCACTTGTAACATATTCCTTTGTCGCACCTGTTTTCAGATTTTGTACACGCAAATACCCTGCAAAATTCGGAGCCATAGCTCCCATATTTTGAATACTTGATACTTTCATATAATTACCCCCACACACATATCTATATATATTTTAAATTCTTACATCATGAGATATCTTAAATTTTGTTGTTTCAATATCTGTATAATATTCACCTGCCATAAATGATGAGTACAAAGATTTTGAAGACAAATCAGCAACTTTTTTGACTTTGTCCTCTTTTGTCAATCTTGGCAAGTTATTTACAAATTCGTCTTTAGTAATATTAAAAATAGCATTTATATAATTATTAATATTGGCAATTTTACCTTCTGTTGTCTTTGCAACAGGTCTATGAATCTGTTTATAAAGCTCATAAAGTTGACGGTCACCTTTAGCTGAAATCTTAAACACTTTTGTTTTACCTGCAGCAATATCTTTTATTGTTAAAAGACCATTAAAATTTGGACTCAAATTATTTTTTTGTATAGAAGAAACTAACATTTATTTACCTCCGGATACCTATAAATTGCTATTTATTATTCTATCAATACACGCCTTTGGAGAATAAGACCATTCCCTAGCTGAGATTCTTGAAACTTTCAAGCCTGTTCTTTCAAATATAGCTTGTTTTTTCATGTTTGAAACCTTAGCGGGAATTTTATCCTCCACACCATCACATTCTACCACAAACTTATCGTCAATCAATAGGTCTGCACTTAATCCTGCAATTTCATCTCCGCATAAAACCTTATGGCCTAAGTCCCTGAACGCTTGCGCCACTTCTTTTTCAAACGAATTCTTATAAATATTTTCGTCAAATTCATCTGAATTAATTAATGAATATCTGTTTTCATACTCTTCAATAAATCCAAAGTAGCTTCTTAAAATACCTTCAGGTAATTCTCTGGGATTTTTAGAAATAAAGTTAATCGTCTTATATCTTGCACGAGTAATTGCGACGTTAAATAAGTTTGGTTTTTGCAAGAAAATCAAACTTTGCGGATAACTGTTTTGCGCATAAGCCCAAGAAATAAGCATAATATCTCTTTCATCACCTTGAAAAGTATGAGCAGTACCGATTTCTATTTGGTGTTTTTCCATCATATGCTCAGAAAGGACTTTTGAAACAGAAATTTTCAATTGTTCTACCTGAGCTCTGAACGGTGAAATAATACCAATGCTAACCGGTTTATGCTCAGGATTATTTGTCGCTTTACGTTCATCCTCAACTACAATCTCATGTAATCTTTTCACAAGAGCTTCAATTTCAGGAAGATTTCTTGTTGCATCGGAATCAACTTTACCGTCAGGAACAACAACTGCTTCAATAACTTTTGAAGAGTTATCATTTCTGCGCATAACTTTTATTCTGTTTCCGTAAAATTCTTTATTTGAATAATTAATAATTGGTGGCAAGCTTCTGAAATGTTCATCTAATAGTACCGGATGCATTGAATAATAGTTCGCCAAATCAAACATTGAATTAGTTCTGAATCTCCACATTAATTGGTATCTGTCATTAATGCCATATTGTGACATAAATGATTGTTCTTTAGCCTTTTCCAAGAACGACAAGTGCGGTAATTGTTTATCATCACCGACAACTACAGCTTTTTTCGCTCTGTATAAAATAGGGAAGCAACTTGCTATATCACACTGTGAAGCTTCATCAATAATCACAACATCAAATAAACCAGGTTTAAGTGGTAAAGAACCTGAAACCGCATAAGTAGTTACACACCAACAAGGGAAAGCTTCCAAAAGCGGTTTAAAATCTTCTGTTTCAAGAAGTCTGTTTTGAAGATTTTTCTTTCTTTCAACAAGAGATTTTGAATGCACAAACAATCTTTGACGTTTAATAGAATCTCTCATCAGACCTTTCAAAGCTTCTCTGCGTTTGCATTTTAGAATATCTATTGCTAACTTGCGTTGTTTTTTGCGCATTGTTCTCAATTGTTCTGAAATAACGTGAATATTGCCAATAGTTTGAATCTGAGTTTCAATCATGCGAGCTTTGCAAATAAGCTTTGCAAATTCTAATTCGTTTTTCAGAATCATTAAGTTTTCATTATTAACTTCAAAATTTGATTTAATAATCTTCTTAAGTTTGCTTAAAGAAGAACCGTTTTTCAAAGCCGCAAAGAAACCTGCTTTTTCGATATTTGAGGTCAAAGTATTAATAATTTCTTCAATAGCTTTTATTTCATCATTTTTTAAATTCGATTTTATATATTGATGATTTCTATGATTTGGCTCTTCTAATTTTATTTCCTCATTTACCGCTGTCCAATCAGCTTCGAGTTTAATTATTTGCTCGGCCTTATTTTCCATATCCTTAACGGATTTAAGCAAAGCTTCCATATCAGATACATCACACATTATAGAACTTTCTATTCCGTCATCAAGATCAACTTTGTTTGAAAGCAAATCTTGTAATTGCATTGAAAGCTCCCTTTGATAATTCAAACGACCTGCTCGCAAAGCTAAGAATGGTGCGCCAAGTTGATTAAGCCTTTCTGCTACAACGTCAACAGCTTTATCCATTCTTGAAGCTACAAGAACGGTTTTTCCGTTTGCAATTAAATGTGATACTAAGTTTACAATGGTTTGCGATTTTCCTGTTCCCGGAGGTCCGAATACTGATACAAGCTTGGTATTTTCTACGTTTTTAACAACATTCAATTGCGCATCAGACAGTGACAGAGGTGTTACAGGGAAAAAATCCGCTAAAGTCTTTTGCTGACAATCGGTCGGCTTAGACTGAGTATACTCTTCATTAATCATATTCAAAACTGTTTCACGATAAACACCGCTTGGTTTTTCAGCAATCTGAGTTAATTCGTGCAAAACACCCGCTGTGACAGAAGGTCGTTTTGTTAAAATAATCGCACATTGTTTCGTTAAATGGATTTGTTCTAATTGCGGAACGGCTTTTTTAGCGTTTTCCTCTTCCTCTTCAATTATTTCATCAATATTTTCAGAAGTTATTTTTTCATTATAGAAGTCTTTTGTAATGTTATCTTCTTTTACATCCATTTCATGGTTCAAAGATATATCAATATCAGGAACTATTGATTTTAAAGTCGTCAAGAAAATATTCATTTTTTCTTGAGTAATTGGAACTTGCGGAACAACATCCAACAGACCTTCAAGAAGTTGTTCAGTCTCATCTTCATCATCACTTTTTTTCATCAACGCCGTTAAAGCACCGGTATTAAGAGACAAAAACTCGTCTGTAAGCATGCAATTGATATTAATTCCGTTTCTTTCTAAACGACATGGAGAATACAAAAGCGGAGTTAAGAATTCATTTTTCTTACCAGCTTTTGCTTTACCGACAAGGAAAAGATATCCATAAATAAGGTATTTGTCTTTCTGACTTGTTTCAGACTGAATCATCAGTTCTGTCAACTTAGAATCTGAGCCTTCAAGACGCAAGTGTTCAATTCCTTCCGTAAACAAACGGTCTTCTTGATCTAAGAAAATCCATTTGTTATCTCTGTCAGCTTTCAAGTTTCTAAAAGTCGAACTCTTTACTTCCTCACGAACGCAATCATGAAGATATTGGCTCAACTTTTTAATAAAGCTGTTATTAAATGCAGAATTAATTGCTCTTGTTGCTTCTTGTAACATTTCTCTTCCTTCTTTTTTGATATGTAATTATATCAAAACACTAAACTTGTACTTATATAATAGGTCTATTATAGCATATACAAGCTTTAGAAGGCAATCATCCATTATATTGACAAAGAAACTTACTCAGAAGCTTTTTTTGATTTGATTTTATCGATTTTTTCTTCTATTTTATTACCTATCGTAGCCCCTGCAATTCCTGTGCCTACAACAGCAGCACCACCTACAAGAGCAGGCAAAACAAACGCTCCGGCAATAGCAGCTCCGCCTACGACTAACAATCCCGTCACCAAACCGCCCCCAAGACCTAATAATGCACCTTTATATTCAGTACCTCTAAACTGCGGAGTAATAACTACAGGCTCACGAGTAGGCGGCATTGTTTGAGTTCCTGAAATATTATTCTTGTAAACATTTTTTGGTTGAATTGTCGGTTGAATATTTATTATACGCATCATTATCTCCTTATTTTCTCGTTAATTATACATCTTTTTTCAAAAAAAATCTATTAAACTATTGGAAACGATAACGATTAATGCTAAAATACTTCTATGGATATGAGAGTTTTTATTTTAGCTTGTATACTATCAATTAGCGCTGTGTATGCAGATACAACAACATCTGTTGTGCAGCCGGTATCAACACCACCGATTACTCAGCCTCAGAACATTGCTTTTGAAAATTGTACAAAAATGTTTGCGGTGAATAAGGAACGACTTTTTTATTTGACACTCAGCGCAGTAACCGCTAACAAATTCTCAATTGATGAAATCCAGTCAAACAACGGCTATATAATTTTTTCAGCAGCGAATAACAAGTTTTTAGCAACCGTTGCAGGAATCGATGCCGATAATTCAATCTTAAAAATCACACCTTGTAACGATATTTATTTCTTCCCACCGGGAGTATTGTTGGGAATGTATAAATATATTGAAATGAATTTGAATACAGAGATCAAATAGGAGCAAAGGGGTAAAGGGTTAATTGGGTAAATGTATTGGGCTTGTAGGTGTGACTACAAGCTTGCAGTCATTCTGGGGGTAAATGTATTTGGCTCGTAGGTGTGACTACAGGCTTGTAGTCATTCTGAGCGGAGCGAAGAATCCAGAGGGAAATACATTTAATTTGCAAGTAATATCTACAAGCTCTTGACTGGGTCCTTCACTACGTTCAGGACGACGTGGCATACTTGT
>CAYSIO010000026.1:0-10346 GCA_964431115.1 uncultured Vampirovibrio sp. | reverse complement strand
TTAGTTGAATAGAAATGGAAGTAAAGAGTTTTTATACCATTTTATTTACCCCACCCCAAAAGGATAGAAAGAGAAAACATGGAAAAGAACAACGAAACTTTGAGCGTGCTCCGTCATTCATGCTCACACATCATGGCACAAGCTGTACAGAAATTGTTTCCACAAGCAAAGTTAGCTATCGGACCATCAACTGACAGCGGTTTTTACTACGATTTTGACCTAACCGATGGTTATGCGTTTACGCAAGATGATTTGGTTAAAATCGAAGAAGAAATGAAAAACATCATTAAACAAAATCTTACTTTTGAAAAGTATTTTGTTGAAGATGTTGACTCAAAAATTGCAGAATTCAAAGCAGAAGGCGAAATCTACAAAGCAGAACTTTTGGAAGAACACAGAAACGACAACCCTACTTTGTATCTAACAAAAGACAAAGACGGCAACGTTTTATTCAACGACCTTTGCGCAGGTCCACACATTCCAAACACTTCTTACATCAAAGGCAACGCAATTAAGCTCCTAAAAGTTGCAGGGGCATACTGGCGCGGTAATGAAAAGAACAAAATGCTTCAACGTATCTACGCGACTGCTTATTGGAATAAAGAAGATTTACAAGCTTATTTAACATTTATTGAAGAAGCTGAAAAACGTGACCACAGAAAACTTGGTACGCAATTAGACTTGTTCTCTACTCGTGAAGAAGTCGGTGGTGGTCTTGTTCTATGGCATCCAAACTTAGCCGTAGTAAGAGAAGAAATCGAAAACTACTGGAGAAGTGAACACCGCAAACGTGGCTATGTAACAGTTCATACTCCACAAATCGCTAAATCAAAATTATGGGAAATTTCAGGTCATATGGACCACTACAAAGAAAACATGTTCTTTGTTCAAAAAGATGAAGACTCTGATGAACAATTTGTAGTAAAACCTATGAACTGCCCGTTCCACATCATGATTTATCAAGCAAACAGATATTCTTACCGTTCGCTACCGCTAAGAATGGCAGAATTAGGAACAGTTTACAGAAAAGAAAAATCAGGAGCTCTGGCAGGTCTTACTCGTGTTCAAGGCTTTACTCAAGACGATGCTCATATTTTCTGTACACCGGAACAATTGGTAGACGAAATTAATGAAATCATCGATTTCGTAGCTGATACAATGGCTATCTTTAAAATGGATTTCGAAGTTGAATTATCAACCCGTCCTGAAAGCTATGTTGGTGAACTTGAAAACTGGGATAAAGCTGAAGCAGGCTTGCAAGAAGCTATGAACAGACGTGGTATGAAATACGAAGTTAACGAAGGCGATGGCGCATTCTACGGTCCAAAAATCGACTTCAAAGTCAAAGACGCTTTGGGCAGAACTTGGCAATGTGCTACAATCCAATTAGATTTCAACTTACCGGCTAGATTTGATATTAAATATCAAGACAAAGACGGTTCTATGAAGACTCCTATCATGCTTCACAGAGTTATCTTCGGTTCTATGGAAAGATTTCACGGCATCTTGATTGAGCACTATGCAGGTGCGTTCCCAACTTGGTTGGCTCCGACTCAAGTTGCGATTGTTCCTATTTCTAACGAAAAACACGCTGATTTTGCAGAACAAGTATACAAAAAGCTTCGTGCAGAAGGAATAAGAGTAAAACTCGATGATCGCTCTGAATCAATGAATTACAAAATAAGAGAATCTTTACAAGACAAGAAAATCCCTTATGTTTGTGTAATCGGTGATAAAGAAATCGAGGCAAACTCTGTTGCTGTTCGTAAACGTGGCGTAGGTCAAGTCGGAACAATTAACGTTGATGAATTCGTTCAGAATATCTTGAAAGAAATTAAAGACAGAGCATAGTTTTTGTTCTAAATAATTAAAATAGCTAAGATTTTTTGAATCTTAGCTATTTTTATATCCCTGCAAGATTTCCGAGTTGGATTAAATCATTTACCGTTTGTTCAAAATCAAATTTTTCTTTTGTTGATTGTTTTAAAAATCCGTTGATATTATCCATTAAACCTATCGCTTTGTCACAAATAGGGTCAGAGCCTGTAACATATGCACCGATATTGATTAAATCTTCATTCTTAGCGTGTACTGCCATAAGGTTTCTTATCGCGCCCGCAGCTGCTCTATGCTCATCTGTTGTTACATCACCCATAACCCTACTCAAGGACTGCAAAACATCAACTGCAGGATAATGGTTTTTATGCGCTAAAGCGCGAGATAGAACGATATGCCCGTCTAAAATACTTCTTGAAGTGTCTGAAATCGGCTCATTAAAATCATCCCCTTCAACAAGAACGGTATAAAGTCCGGTTATTGTACCTTTATCGTTAGTTCCTGCTCTTTCCATAATTTTAGGCATTAAAGCAAATACAGAAGGTGTATAACCTCTTGTTGCAGGAGGTTCTCCAATAGCCAGTCCAACTTCTCTTTGAGCCATTGCAATACGAGTGATTGAGTCCAACATAAACAAGACGTCCATACCTTTATCTCTAAAATATTCAGCAATAGAAGTTGCAACAAATGCAGCTTTAATCTTTACTAATGAAGGCTGTTCCGATGTTGCAGCGATAACTATAGAACGCTTCATTCCTTCTGTTCCGAGAATTTCTTCGATAAATTCTTTAACCTCACGACCACGTTCACCGATTAGAGCAATTACGTTTAAATCTGCAGAAGTATTTTTTGCCATCATGCCCAATGTCGTACTTTTACCGACACCGGAGCCGGCAAAAATACCCATTCTTTGACCTTTGCCTACAGTTGTAAAAGCATCTACAGCTTTTATTCCCAACGTAAGAGGTTCTGTGATTCTTTTTCTTTTTAAAGGATTTATAACATCGGCTTGAGTAGATTTATATTCAGAAAACCTAATATCACCTAAAGTATCAATGGGTCTTCCCAGTCCGTCTAAAACACGTCCGATAAGTTGGTTTCCGACTCCGATTTTCATAGCTTCACCTGTGTTTACAACAAAAGCTCCGGGACGAATACCGTCAGGAGAGCCTAATGGCATTAACAGGTTTTTATCTTTTCTAAAGCCGACGACTTCAGCCATAGTTGGTTTTTCGCCAAAATCGTTATAAATATAGCATAAATCGCCGATAGAAGATTTCGGACCGTCAGATTCAATAGTTAATCCGATAATTTCAGTGATTTTGCCGACTTCTTTTATGGATTCAGTTTTGTTTATTATATCTAAGTATTTATTCTTGTTCCAACTCATCGTTAGCACCTGTAAGCATTTTTTCTGCTATTTCCGAAATTTGGGTTGAGATTCTCGAATCCAGTCTTGTGCTTAGTGTTTCAACAATAACTCCGTCCGGAGAAACTGAATTATCTTCAATAATTTTTAAGGTTTGTAATTTTGGAATTTCCTGTTTAAAATCCTCAGAAATAGCACTTATTTTATCAACAAGCAAAGGATTAACTATTATTGTAATATTTTCTTTATCATTAAGTAGTTTTATCGCATCAAGCGTAATTTTATAAAGGATTTTTGAATCAAGTTTAATATGACACACTTTATCCGCAATTGTTGATACAAGTTCCACAATATCCATAGAAGCAGAATCTATAATATTTTTTTTCGTATCAAAAGTAGACGAAGTTAAGACTTCTAAAGATTTTAAAGCTTCGCTTGCATCGTTTTGAAACTTTGCTAAGCCGTCTTGTTCACCTTTAACAAAACCTTCGTTATATCCTTGTTGTTTTATTGCTTCATATTCTTGCTGAGCTTTTTTACGAGCTTCTTCTATTATTCTTTGAGCTTCCGTATTTGCAGTTTGAACAATAATATTAGATTTATTCTCAGCGCCGTCAATTATTTGTTGAGCGCGAGCGTCAGTCTCTTCAATAATTTTCTTCACTTTAGCTTGTTGCAAAGTAACATTAGACTGCTCAATAGGCAGAACATAACTGTTTCCTATTTGTATTTCGTCGCTTTTAATCCTATTACTCAATTAATTCATCCTCAATACTTGCTCTGGTAATAGTAATTTCACCTGTAGCTTCAAGTGTTCTGATAGCATTAACAATAGCTGTTTGAGCTTCTTGAACTTCTTTTGCACGAACAGGACCAAGATATTCCATATCATCCGTAAGCATTTGACGTGCTCTTTCTGACATGTTTTTAAAGATTTTGTCTTTAATTTCATCTTTTGTACCTTTAAGAGCAAGTGCAAGCTGTTTAGTATCAATTTCTCTAAGCAGCCTTTGAATACTTCTGTCGTCGAGGATGATAATATCTTCGAATACGAACATAAGGTCTCGAACTTCTTGAGCCATTTTTTGATTTTCGATGTCGAGCCATTCCATGATATTTTTTTCTGTACCACGATCGCAACAGTTCAAAATGTTTGCCAAAGATTCTACACCACCTGCATTTGAGAAGTCTTGAACCAAAAGGGCAGAAAATTTTCTCTGTACAATATCTTCAATAGTTGAAAGAATTTCAGGATTTGTAGGTGTCATATCCGCAATACGCATTGATACAACAGCTTGAATATCAGCAGGTAAAAACGCTAGTACCTGCGCTGATAACTCAGGTTTTAGATAAGCTAAAATGAGCGCAAGCAGTTGTGGATTTTCTGTTGCAAAAGTGTTAGCTAACTGAGAAGGGTCCGCTTCGTTCAAGAAATAGAACGGGTTAGTGTTAACCATAGAAGATACTCTCTCGAGCATTTGTGCGGCTTCTGTCTCACCGTATGCTTGAATAAGGAGTTGTTTTGCATAACTTGTACCACCCTGAGTAATATAATTTTTAGCTTGAAATACTGTTCTGAATTCATTCAAAACTTCGTTCAAATCTTCATCAGAGACTTTACCTAAATTAGCAATATCAAGCGTAATTTGTTCAAGCAAATCCTCGTCTTTTATATTCTTCAGAATTTCAGAAGCTGTTGCAGGTCCTAGCGCAATCAAAAGCGCAGCAACCTTTTGGCTAGGTCGCTTAAAAACCTTCTTATCTTCTTCTTTGGCCTTTTTTACTTCTTCAATACCCATTTTATCTTAAGTGACTAAGTGACTAAGTGACTAAGTGACTAAGTCCGTTATAAAATTTTATCTAACATTTTTAAAATTATAATTATGAGCGAAGCGAATATAAAGAACTTAATCACTTAATCACTCAATTACTTAATCACTTCCCTCCTATTCTCTAATAAATGATGTTAATAATTTTGCTGCGTCTTCCGGTGCAGCCATTACCGCTTCATTAATCTCTGTTATTGTTTGTTCTTTTTGAGATTGAATTTCTTTTTTGTTAAATTCTATTCTTGGTGCAACTTCTTGTACCTCTTCTTCTTCAACAACCTTTTGAACAGGCTCGTCTATAACTTTTCTTTCAGAACGTTTTGCTGTAGGTAATTTTGCAACAAAACCTTTAAGAACTGCAAGAGCGAAACAACCAAGAATCAATACAATTATCAATGGAATTACAGATGATGTAATCATATAGATTGTTTGTTCTTGTTGATATTGTTTAGCCAATTCTTCATTAGCTTTCTTATCAATAGTCATACCCTCAAACTGTAATCCTGAAATAGAAATTATATCACCTCTTGCATAATCTACACCGGATGCAGATAATACAAGATCTTTGATTTCATCTTTTTCTTCTGCAGTTAAAATTTTATTTACAGCAACTGCGATTGAAAGTCTTTTAACAGTTCCCGGAGCATAAATTACTTGTTTAACTTCTTTTGTAACATTATAATTTACTGCGGTTTTTTGTTTTGAATAGTTCAAATTTCTTTGGTTAACAGATGTCGGATTTGGTACTGCATTAGGATTCTCATAAGTTTCTACCTCTGTTTGAGAACTTACCAAAACACCTTCTTTTCCGCCTTCAATTGGTAAATAGCTTTCAATTGTAGATTTTGCGGAATTAAAATCGATATCTGCGTTAACTTGTACAGAGACATTACCTTTTCCGACAATTTTTTCTAAAACATCAGAAACTTTTTTAGCAGTCTGTTTTTCAAGATTTGACTTAAAACTTTCCATATCTGTAGAATTTTTAGATGTCTCATCAGATAAAACATTACCATTTTGATCAGTAATAAATACCTGTTCAGGAGTCATTCTAGGTACAGAATATGCTACCAAATTTTTAATAGCTTTTACTTGAGAAGATTTTATTTTATAACCCGGCTCTAATACCAATATTACAGATGCGGTTGGTTTTTCGTCGTTATCATCAAATATTGAACGTTCAGGCTCTGCAAGTTGAACTTTTGCATATTTAATACCTTGAATTTTTTCTATCGCACGAGTTATTTCGCCTTGAAAAATTCTTTGTTTTGTTAACTTATTCTTAAAATCAGTAGAGCCAAGTTGCATATCATCCAATAATTCAAAACCGCTATCGCCGGTTTTAATCAAATCATTTTCTGCAACAAAAACTCTCATATCATCTCTAATATTAGAAGGTACTAAAACTGATTTTTTGTCCTCTGAAAGTTTATACTGATAACCGTTTTTCTTCATGTTTTCAACGATAGTTAAAGCATTAACTTCATTCAGGTCTGAATACAAAACAACCCAATCAGGCTCCATAGCCTTAGATAAGAAGAATGTTGCAGCAACAATTGTCACGACAATCAGAGCCAACATCCCAAATTTTTGCCCTTCATCTAAACCGTTCCATAACTTCTTAACATCGTTGCCTAATAGCGCAAAATAATTATTTTCCATTTTATATTTTTTAACCTTTAAAATTATAGTTATCTAGAAAACAAATGTGCTTATATTTTCTCCCCTACGCACAGTTGTTCAATATACATAATAACTTACATGGAAAAAAGTTTCAAATTGTTAATTTTTGTATAGTTTAAGGTGGATACGGAAAACTGTCATTTTTCTTGCAAACTTTTAACCGATACTTGAACCGATTTTTAAGACAATAGGCATTTTACCTTTTTCTCGAATTTGTCTTTCAAAATCTTCTGTATTAACTTCTATAGCTTCAAAAGTGTTATAATGCATTGGTATAATCGTACCGGTTTCAAGCCATTCTGAAGCAATCACGGCTTGTTCAATATCCATCGTATAATGTCCGCCTATCGGTAATATTGCTATATCGGGCTGATATAATTCTCCTATAACTTTCATTTCTGAATTAAGGCAAGTATCACCTGCATGATAAATTATTTTACCTTCTATTTCAAAAACAAAACCGCAAGGGCAGCCTGCATAATTACCTTCCGGAGTGGAACTTGAATGAAAAGCCTGAACAGCGATTACTTTCCCCCAATCATAATCAATCCAACCTCCTAAGTTAATGCCGTTTGATAATACACCTTTTGAAGCACAATAATTTGCCAGCTCAAATACAGCTGTCACTTTTGCGCCCGTTCTTTTAGAAATATCAATTGCGCTACCTAAATGATCAGCATGTCCGTGTGTTACAAAAATATCTGTAGTTCCGTCAGAATCATAATCAGGTAACATAACCAAGAAAGGGTCAATAAGAATTTTTGAATTCTGAGTCGTAATTTCAAAAGCGCTGTGTCCCAAATATTTAATCTGCATTACTATATCTCTCCATCAATTTTCGCAATCTTTTATACTCTTTTCCCCATTTATGCATAGATTCAATTACGGGTCTTAATGTATAGCCGATATCTGTTAAATAATACTCGACTTTTGGCGGAATAACATCATACTCTTCTCTTACCACAAGACCGTCTTCTTCCATCTCTTTTAGACAGGCTGTGAGAACTTTAGCGGTACATCCTAAATTTTTCTTCAACTCAACAAAGCGCATTTCTTTTTTTAAAAGCTCTTTTATAATCAAAAGCTTCCATTTTGCTCCGACGAGCTGTAATACAACACTGACAGGATTTGTTGCCAAGTCCTTATATTCCATTATTTATCTTCCTTATTACTTTCAGCAGAGGTCCATAGTTCTGCTAATTTGTCCTTAATACCATATCTTCCAAACCATTTGATTACAAATCTTTCTTCGTAACCAAGCCCTCCGTTTGTTTTAGAAAACCCGTTAATTAAGTACGTTGCTTCAGAAATAGATATTCGAACAGTTACGTGTGGCATCGGATTTTTTGTCGGATCCATTGTAATTTTTATGTTGTTATACTTTGCAATATTTATACTTCCTCTATTGTGAGCATCAGACTGCTCTTGAATAATAAAGGTTTTTAAACTATCTTCCATATCTTTAAATGTTGCCATTTTATTCTTTCTATTCCTATCTAAAACTGATTTTATTTATAAAACATCTATAGTTACTTTAGTATACCATATTTTCTTTTTTTGTGTATCATATTAGAATGAAAACGAAAGCCGGAGGTTTTGAAAATGCTTGTAGTAATGAATACAAATGCAACTGAACAAGATATTGAAAGAGTTATTCGTTGTATTGAATCAAAAGGTTTTGAAGCTCGTGTTTGTCATGGTGAAACAAAGTCAGTAGTTCATGCTATTGGTATTCAAGAAGCCGATAAGAGAGATCTGAAACTTTTAAAAGGTGTATTTGAAGTTTTAAAAATATCTACAAATTATAGACTTACTTCACGTTCTTTTCAACAAGAAGATACGATTATTGAAGTAAATGGTGTTAAATTTGGTGATAAACACACCGGTTTGATAGCAGGACCATGTGCAGTCGAATCTTATGACCAGATGGACGCAACTGCTCAAGAACTTTCCGAATCAAATGTAAAAATTCTTCGCGGCGGAGCTTTCAAGCCAAGAACAAGTCCTTATGCTTTTCAAGGAATGGGAGAAGAAGGACTAAAAATACTAAGAAGCGTTGCGGATAACCATAATATGGCTGTAACATCTGAAATTATGGATGTTTCTCAGCTGGATATGTTCATGAAATATGTTGATATTTTCCAAGTCGGCGCAAGAAATATGCAGAATTTCAATTTATTAAAAGAGCTTGGAACGATTCATAAACCTGTTATTCTAAAACGCGGACTTTCTTCTACTTTTGAGGAATGGCTAATGTCTGCAGAATATATTATGGCAGGCGGAAACGGACAAATCATACTTTGTGAACGTGGTATTAGAACTTTTGAACACCATACAAGAAACACATTAGATTTATCCGCGATTCCTGTTATCAAGAAACTAAGTCACTTGCCTATTATTGTTGACCCTTCACACGGAACAGGCTTGAGAGATAAGGTAGAGCCGATGTCACGCGCAGCAATTGCCGCAGGTTGTGACGGTTTAATTATTGAGGTTCACCATAACCCTGAATGTGCAATGTGTGACGGCGCTCAATCGCTTTATCCATGGCAGTATGATTTACTTTACAAACAGATTAAACAAATTGCTCCTGTTGTCGGAAAAGAGATTGTTTAGATGTTTTCAAATCTAAATAATATTCCCCAATTAATCTTAAGTGCTTGTACAATTTTGAGTAAATGGTTTGTCATTGACAGACCGTAAGCTGTACCTTCTTCAATTTTTTGTAAGTATTGAAGCTTGATTCCTGTTTTTAAAGCAAGCTCTTCTAAAGTAAAACTTTTTTCTTCTCTTAGTTTTTTTATGTGCTGACCTAATAATATCAGGTCTTGCTTGTATTCTTCCGTAATTTTCATAAGCCCCTCCTTGTTAGTTAAACAATGTTAAAACGCTGTTAAATATACAACATTGTTTAAACTTTGTATGCTTTTTGTTAAAACAGAGGTTTTAGCATGAAAAGAAAATTTATAAATATTGGTAATAGTTGGGCTATGTTATTTACAAAGACGATGCTTGAAATGTTGGACATTGACCCTGAAACAGAGAAAGCTGAAATTGAATTTGATAAAAAAGTCTTAATGATGAAAAAAGAAGAAAAATAATATTTTTTTATTTAACCAAATATGTATTTTGTTAAATAAAGTATTACCATCTCCTGCTGGGAGGATAGAATTTCTTAGCGAAGAATATGGTTAGAAATTCGGGTGGGGGTTAGGCTTGTTTTATTATAGTTTTTTGTTTTGTGCATTTCTTTTTCTTTT
This sequence comes from uncultured Vampirovibrio sp., assembly GCA_964431115.1. Taxonomy (GTDB): domain Bacteria; phylum Cyanobacteriota; class Vampirovibrionia; order Gastranaerophilales; family Gastranaerophilaceae; genus CAG-196. The sequence goes on along the minus strand of CAYSIO010000026.1, from coordinate 369 downwards.
ACTCAGCAAACAAAAGAAAAAGAAACGTACCCAAAGAAAAAGAAAACCCATGCTATTTTCCTACGCCCTTCGGGCGTTCAGACTAAATGGCTGTGTTTTTCAGTTGCTTTGCAACTGAAAAATCTCTTTAGCCTCGCAAACTTGCAATAAACAATAGACTTGTAGTAACACTGCAAGCCAAAATACGTTTACCCCTCAAACAGTGCTCGGCTTTTGCAAAACGCGAGCGTCAAACGAAGCGCAGCGGAGTGTCTAGCGAGCGTAAGAGATTGGGCGAAGCCCAACTAAAATGAACGGCTGAGCGGGGTAAATACCCCGCGAAGACGTAGGAAACAGTGCGTGTTTCTTTCTTTTCTTTGGTACTTTCTT
>CAYSIO010000025.1:0-10376 GCA_964431115.1 uncultured Vampirovibrio sp. | reverse complement strand
GCTATGAAAAAGTGACAAACCGCATGGCATTGCGTAAATATTTTGCTCCGGATAATGATTATGAAGTTTACACGACTGCTATTGGTGATCCTGCTCTTTTAAATAAGAGAGCTGTAGCCGGCTAATTTATTTATTTAAAAAATCCCCCTGTTTAACCCTCTTTTTATGTTGACTGTGTCTTATTTTTGCGTTAACTTTGTATATGAAATAGGGACTTTTTAAGGACATTGGAGAGAGAATGAAGAAAATTTCTATAATAATTATTGTTATTGCTTTATTGTTAATTTGCGGACGTTGGATAATATCAAATACTGATAAAATAAAAGCAGCTAATGCAAGAAAAAATATGGCAACACCAACCGTTACAGTATCGGATGTAAAAGCGGAAGAAGTTGTGCGCCAGTTTGAAGCTCCTGCGAGAGTTATGGCAAAGTATAGAGTTGATGTATTAGCGCGTATTAGTGGTTATCTAACGAAGAGTTATTTTAAAGAGGGTGATTATGTAAAGGCAGGGCAAGTCCTTTTTGAAATTGAGCCTCAAGAATATCAATATGCTGCAAGTAAAGCAAAAGCAAATTTAGATAATGCGCAATCTCAAGCTGATTATTACCAAAAACAGTTGGCGCGTTATGAAGAGCTTGTAAAACAAGATTACGTAGCTCGTTCTGACTATGATAATATTTTGGCACAATCAAATGCTTATGATGCTCAAGTTGACAGTGCTATGAGCGCATATCGTGATGCTCAAAGAAATTTAGGTTATACAAAAGTTAAAGCTCCTGTAGATGGTAGGGTTGGTATAATTTCAGTAACAGTCGGTAACTTTGTTAATACATTAAGCGGTGCATTAACTACAATTAACAGTTCAAATCCTATGTATGTTACGTTCCCGTTAGATTCTAAAGATTTTGTAGAGTTAGCTCGTGTCGATAAAGGTTCTAATGTAGACAGAGAAGTCGAATTTATTTTTAGCTCCGGATATAAATATGATTCTAAAGGTATTCAAGATTTTCATGATAATAAAATTGACGAAACAACCGGTACAATTACTTTAAGAGCAACATTCCCTAATCCGAAGGATCAGCTGATTCAAGGTGATTACGGAAGAATAATCATTTATTCAAGATTAAAAGATAAAGTTCCTGTAGTTCCGCAAACCGCAACACAAGAAAACCAAGAAGGCAGGTTTGTTTATATTTTAGATGAAAAAGATTTACCAAGAATGGTTTATATAAAAACAGGTGGCCAGACAAACGATGGTAACTGGATAATAACGCAAGGAATTAAAGAGGGAGACCGATTGATAACAAGTGGTTTGCAAGCTGTTATTCCCGGAAGACCTGTAAGAATTATTCAGCCAAATAGTCAAACACCTGTACAACAAGAGAAAGTAAGTCTTTTATCCAAGATTGTTAATGTATTTAAGAAGTTTTTTGATTAATAGGTAATAAAATGGCAGGTAATTTATTTATAAAACGTCCAAAATTTGCGATAGTTATTTCGTTAGTAATTATTTTAGCAGGTTTAATTACAATGAAATCTTTACCTTTGGAGCAATATCCTTCAATTACTCCTCCACAGGTTATTGTAACCGCAAACTATAGTGGTGCGAGTTCTGACGTTATTACATCAACTATTGCAGCTCCTGTTGAGCTACAATTAAATGGTGTTGAAAACATGATTTATATGACATCTGAATCAACAAACGGTACATATAAATTGACTTTATTTTTTGAAGTCGGTTCTGACCCTGATATGGCTCTTGTTAACGTTCAAAACCGTTTACAGCTTGTAACTCCTCGTTTGCCAGAGGAAGTCAGACGCTATGGTTTAACCGTTAGGAAATCAACCGGTGGACCGGGATGTTTGATGATATCTTTAACCTCTCCAAATAGAACTTATGATGCATTATTTCTTGCCAATTATGCGACAATGTTTGTAAAAGATGAAATAGCTCGTACAAAAGGCTGTGGTACCGTTAATGTCTTCGGTGCAGGTGATTATTCAATGCGAATATGGTTAAAACCTGATAAAATGGCGAGTTTAGGTATTTCTACCGCTGATATAAGTACCGCTGTTAATGCACAGAATATCCAATCTCCTGCGGGTAACATTGGGGTGGAACCAATGTCTACGCCTCAGATGATGAAATTTACCCTCAGAACAAAAGGACGACTTAAGACAGTCGAAGAATTTGAAAATATTGTAGTAAAAGCTAATGTCAATGGCTCAAATGTTAAATTGAAAGATGTTGCAAGAGTGGAGCTAGGGGCAGAGATGTATTCGTCTTCAGCTACTATTGCCGGAGCTCCTGCGGCTATGATTTCAATTGCTCAATTACCGGAAGCAAATACTATTGATTTGGTCAACCGAATTGAGAAGAAAATGGAAGAGTTAAGTAAAAGTTTTCCAAATGATTTAGTTTATAACGTCCAATATGATGATACTGAGTTTGTAAGAGAATCAATTAAAGAAGTTATCCATGCAATTGTTCTTGCGATTATTCTGGTAAGTGCTGTTACATACTTGTTTTTAGGTACTGCAAGAGCTTCTTTTATACCATTTTGTGCAATTCCGGTGTCATTAATTGGTGTTTTTATATTTATGGCACTTTTAGGATTTTCAATAAACTTATTAATATTATTTGGGTTAGTACTTGCGGTTGGTCTTGTTGTTGATGATGCTATTGTTGTACTAGAGAATACTCAAAGACATATTCAAGAAGGAAAAGCGCCAAGAGAAGCAACGGAAATTACTATGCAGGAAGTGTTTGGCGCCGTTGTCGCAACATCTTTAGTATTGATGGCTGTATTTGTTCCGGTTTCTTTTATGACAGGTATTACAGGGCAAATGTTTAGACAATTTGCTGTATGTATTGCGACTTCAATAGGTTTATCAACTGTTGTTGCTTTGACATTATCTCCGGCTTTATGTGCTACTATTCTTAAATCAGGCGAAGAACAAACTGATTTTGAATTTATCAGGAAATTTGATAATTGGTTTAATAAGGTTCGTGACAAATATTTAGGTGCTGTTGAAACTTTTGTTAAATCTCCAAAATTAACCATGAAGACCTTAGGCATAACACTTATAGTTATTTTAGGTTTATTTTTTATATGTCCAACAGGTTTTTTACCTGATGAAGACAGAGGTGCTTTCTTTACGCAAGTTCAGCTACCTGACGGTGCAACACTTTCCAGAACCGGTGAAGTTGCACAAAAAATTACTAATCAAATTATGGAAATTCCTGGTGTGCAGAGTATTATTCAAGTTAATGGCTTTAACGGAGAGAATACTGCATTTATTGTTACAAGACTTAAGCCTTGGGGTGAAAGAAAAAGTAAAAAACTTTCAATAAATAATATAATGAGGCAAGTTAATGGAATAACAGCTAAGGTAACAGAAGCTAAATCCTTTACAACTCAACCTCCTGCTATTTCAGGTATGAGTATGTTTGGCGGTTTTGAATATCAATTATTGGATAAAGGTGACAGAACTCCTGAACAATTATTTGATGAAGGTAGAGTATTAATAAAATCAGCTATGGAAAGTGATTCGATAGAGACTTTATATACATCATTTACGTCTTCGCTTCCTCAATTAGTTGTTAATGTTGATGAACAAAAAGCTATGGCACAAGGTGTTCCTGTTTCGGAAGTTTATTCGACACTTGCTGCACAATTTGGTGCAACATATATAAATGACTTTAATAAATATGGTCGTGTTTATCGTGTTTATATGCAAGCAGATTCACCTTACAGAGCGACTTTAGATGATTTGAGTAAGGTTTATGTGAAAAATAATAGAGGTCAGATGTTACCTTTGACATCTGTAATTACAACAAAAAATATTGTTGGTCCATATAAACTTACAAGATTTAATATGTATCCTTCAATTACATTCAACGGTTTAACACCTAGCGGGGTGAGTTCAGGTGAAGCAATGAATGCAATGGAGAAAATTTCTGATGAGGTATTACCAAAGAATATGGGGTATGCTTGGTCCGGAACTTCTTTACAAGAGAAAAATTCTGCGGGTCAAATAGGGCCTATACTTACAATGGCATTAACTTTTGTGTATTTGTTCTTAGTTGCACTTTACGAAAGTTGGACCTTGCCAATGGCAGTAATGATGATTTCTCCGATTGCTTTGTTAGGTGCACTTTTCTTCCAATATGTGTCAGGACTTGCGCTCGATATATATGCGCAAGTTGGGTTAGTAATGTTAATAGGTTTAAGTACTAAACAAGCAATCCTTATTGTAGAGTTTGCTAAAGATGCAATGGAAGGTGAAAGTAAGTTAAATTATATTGATGCTGCAATGCAAGCTGCTAAATTAAGGTTTAGAGCCGTAATGATGACTAATATAGCATTTATTTTGGGATTATTACCACTAGTATTTGCTCAAGGTGCCGGTGCCGGCAGCAGACATTCGATAGGTGTTTCAGTTTTTGGTGGTATGATTGCTGTAGCGTTTATAGGTAGTATATTAGTTCCTGCGTTTTTTGTCGCAACAAATGTTATGAAAGAAAATTTTGATAAATACCTACAAGGTTTGAGGAATAAAAACTAAATGAAGAAAATAAAGCATTTAATATTATTTTTAATAATTTTATCTTTTGTTCAAAATTCAGCTAATGCTGCATTTTGGTCAAAAGACTCTGATAGTAATTTAGGGAATGAAATTGTTAAAGAAGAATATCCGGAGAGTAAAGATGTAGAGCCCAGAACAGAGACTTCTGATGACACGCTTGTAATTAAAGGTGGTGTAGAAGAGGTGATGGATATATCTTTAGAGGAATGTCTTCGCTATGCATTAGGTAATAATCCGAGAATACAAGCTGCTTTGCAAGATGTATTTGCATCTGATGCAAGAATAAGACAGGCTTGGTCATCTTATTTCCCGCAATTTAGCTGGCAGACAGGTTATACAAAGATAAAACAATTACAGTTATCAGATGCGTTAGGACGAAACTTGATATTCAATTATTATGTTTTAGGTCAAATTTCAGCATCTCAAATGCTATATGATTTTGGCGTTACTCAAAATTTGGTTACAATCAGAAAATTAGATAATTTGGGATATAAAATAACTTTAACCGGAACTGTCAATGACGTTGTATGTGAAGTAAAAAAAGCCTATTATAACTTCCAATATGCATTAGAAGCTAAAAAAGTTGCTGAAGAAATGGTTGCAAGATATGAATCGTTTTATAACCAGGCGAAGGCTTTCTATATGGCAGGGACTTCACCTAAAGTTGATGTTACAATCGCTGAAGTTAATTTAAGTAATTCAAAATTGCTGCTGATTCAAGCTGAAAATGCTGTTGATATTGCAATGGCAAAACTAAATAATACAATGGGACTCCCTTATTCTAATAGGTATAATATTTCTGATAATTTGAGATATAATCCGTGTGATATAAATTTGTCCGAAGCCATTGAAATTGCAAGAGATTCTCGTCCCGAGTTCAAATTAGCAGAAGTAAAAGTAGAAGAAGCAAGACAAAATGTTAAATTGGTTAAAAAGTCTTATTTCCCAACTTTAACAGTAGAGGGTCAATATCAAATAGGTGGTCGAACATTTACTTCTAACTACGGTTATAACTTTGGTGGTTATTTAAACTTCCCAACAATCAATGGCATGTTGATTAAGAATGAAATAAAAGAAGCGAAGGCTTTACATTCCAGAGAACAAGCTTATGCTTCAAGTACAAAAAACAATATTTATTTTGAAATTCAACAAGCTTTTTATTCAATGTTAGAGAAGAAGAATTCGATTCCTGTGGCTTTTTTAGGATTAAAACAGGCTAAGGAGAACTATGAATTATCATATGGCAGATATAAGGTTGGCGTCGGTAATCCTGTTGAATTAAAAGAAGCTCAAGTTCAATATCAGGATGCGATGTTGAGATATTATAATTCGTTATATCAATTTAATAATTCACGCGCAGAACTTGAAAAGTTTATAGGCAGAAATATTGCTGATGGTGAAATTAAGCTTGATGTTGAGAAGGATAAAAATTCAAAACGTAAATCAAAAAAGAATTCATAGTCTGTTTAATGTATTGAGTCAAATGATAATATATTATATAATTCAATATATAATAGGAGAAAGAGAAAGATGTTACCGATAATAACAGAAGAAATTTCATCAGAAATATTTGGCGAAGTGTTTCAAGATGTTCAATCTTGGAGAAAAAATATGGTTCAGTACATGAAGGAAGAAAATCCTGAAATTAATACTGCGATATTAGAAGTTGCTAAATATGATGAAGGTATTGACTTGAAAGCTGTTGCACTTGGTGCATATCTATCTTATCGCTTGATTGAAATAGCGACAGAAAATGAAGGACTTACTTTAGAAGAATAATATTTCTTATTTTTTATTAACTCTGTCTGCTAAAAATGTTGATATAAGTGGGATTGCAATATAGTATACTAAACCTGCAATTAGTATTGGCTTAGCGATTCGTATGCCTTCAATTTGTTTTGCCAAATTAGGGTCATTTTTATTAATTCGTTTGTATTTTTCAATGAATTTGTCTGTTTTTCCCTTCGTTAAATGATCAATTATATATGTTGATGTAATACTTAATCCTGTAGATATTATGGAATTGTATATAAGCGGAGCTTTGTCTTTTTTTTCAAGTTTTTTATTTTTTGCGGTCTGTTGTATAAACACCCCCGTAGCAAGAGTATCCGTAGCAGCTATAATATGCATTGGAAAGTTTGAATCTTTATGTTTTTTTACAAAATTTTGTAACTTATTTTTATCTATAATTTTACCGATTCCTGATGAAATGTTATTTTTACCTTTAAACGTTAATACTTCTTTCTGAAGACTTTCAACTTCTTTTATATTTTCTTCAGTATTAAATATTTTTAATAAATATGGTGTTCCGAATGCTGTTAAAATGGCTTTTGGAGCAGCAATTATAAATCCTAATCCGAGTTTAAAAAGTTGTGTTGCCATTGAGTAAGCTTTTGATTTCGTGAGTTCTTCACCTTTTTCTTTTAGTGTAGTAATGGTTTCAGGTTTTAAGTATTTTTCAGGAGTTTTATCTATTCTTTTTATAGCTTTTGAAAGAGGTAGTGATGTCATTAAGGCAATCAAGTAGCCGGTTAATGTTGAAGTTAATGACTTAGCACTTGCGACCTGTTTATTTTTTTTATCAGTCTTAGGGGTTGCAAGAATTACTAAAGGTCTTGCGGTAGATAAGGCTAATGTTGTTGTTGCAGCAAAAAGAGTGCCGTTTTCTGCGGCGAATTCAAGCCCTTTTTTAACGACTTTACTATTCCAAAATCCGTTGAAGGATATATCCCTATTATCTTTTTGATTTACTTTCATCTGTTTTTATAAGATAACATAAGTATGACAAAGTATAAATCAAAATTAAGAAATGTTATAGAATATTTGCTTTTAGCTTGTGTTGTTTTGTTTATTATAATAAATGCTATATTTAAACATGACAGCTATGTAGCAATGATATCAGCAATATGCGGAATAACATATACATTTTTAGCGGGTAAAGGGCTTCCGGTATGTTATCTATTTGGAGTTACAGGTTCCGGTTTTTATAGTTTTTTATCTTTTCAAAATGCTTTGTGGGGGAATTTGCTTTTATATGCAGGTTACTATGTGCCAATGCAGATTATTGGTTATTTTAGCTGGAAAAGGAACTTAAAAGATTCTAAAAAAGAGATTGTAAAAATTAAGTTGCCAACAAGGGAGCTTTTTGTATTGCTTGGAATACTTTTGTTAATAAGCTTGTTGGTTTATTTTGTACTTTTAAAACTCAATGATACTCATCCTGTTTTAGATAGTTTAACTACGGTTTTTTCAATTGGCGGTATGTATTTAACGGTACGAAGAGCTATTGAACAATGGGTGTTTTGGTTTTTTGTAAATATATTATCTGTTGCGATGTGGTTTAATGTAGCGCTTTCCGGAGTGAAGGTTTATTCTACTGTAATAATGTGGACTGTATACTTGTTTTTAGCTGTATATTTTTATTGTAATTGGAAGAAAGAGCTGAGTATGGTTCAAGAATAGTTTAATTTGAAGGAGATATTTATGCCAAATGTTTCAATATTAGTACCGATTTATAATGTAGAAAGATATTTAAGAGAGTGCTTGGATAGTTTGTTGAATCAAACTTTGGATGATATTGAAATTATTTGTATCAATGACGGATCGACTGACGCGACTCCTCAAATACTTGAGGAGTATTCCTCTAGAGAAATAAAAATTATTAATAAAGAAAATTCCGGTTATGGTGCTTCTATGAATATGGGATTACAAGCCGCAACAGGTGAGTATATTGGTATTCTGGAATCGGATGATTTTGCGGATATAAATATGTATAAAAATCTTTATGATATAGCCAAGAAACACAATGCTGATGTTGTTATATCGGATTTTAATTGTTATTGGTCAGAACCTGTAAAGATTAAGAAAGCAAACAGAACAAGGAAATATCCTCACAATAAAATTATTAATATTAAAAACTTACCTTCGTTATTGAGAAATAGAACAACAATTTGGAGTTGTATTTATAAAAAAGAACTTATTAATAAATACAATATAAGATTTTTGGAAACTCCGGGCGCAAGCTATCAAGATACATCTTTCAGACTTAAGACATTAGCCGGAGCAGAAAGAGTTGTAGCAGTGCCGGAAGCTTATGTGAATTATCGTCAAGACAATGCAAATTCTTCTGTAAAATCAAAAGGTAAAGTTTTTATTATTTGTGAAGAATATGATGAAATTGCTAAATTTTTAGATAAATATCCTGATATAAAGAAAAATGCATTTGACGAGGCTTTAATAAATAAATGGCACGGTTATATATGGAATTTAGGTAGAGTTGATGATGACTTCGTTGATGAATTTTTGGATGTATTTGCGAACCAGTTTAGGCAACATTATGAAAAGAATGAATTATCTCGATATTTTTACAGATATATAGGTAAGAATAAAGTTATGCAACTTCTTAATGATAAAGATGCATTTAAAGCTTATGTTAGAGATCGTAAAGGTAAATCTTTGTTCAAAAAGTTTGTTATACTTTGCAAAAGTATTTTTGTAAGATGATATATTTTCTCAAAATCTGAGTCATTAATTTTAAGTTTATTCCAAAGTTGCAATTTATGAATATTAAAAAGAGGTTCGATTGAACCTCTTTTTATCTTATTTATTTACCCAGACAGTATCTCGTTTTATTAAATCTCCATCTTGGTTATATTTTGGAGTAACTTTATATTTTAAAAGACCCGTATCGTCATAGAATTTTTCTTGTTCTAATATATATTCTCCTGTTTTGAAATCACATCTCTCAACGGTTTCTTTGCGTTTTCTTTTAGGATCTACATAGGTATCGAAAGTTTCAGCTGTTACTTTATCCCCTTTAACTATATATCTAGTAACGGTATTGTCGTAATATGTTGGGTCAGAAGCTTTTCTTTCAGCTTCCCAATTGCTAGTCCCATCTAATCTAGTAATGACTGTACCGTCTTTTAATATTTCTACAGTAGATTCGTATTGCCCATAAGCATTTTCATGTTTCTCCACTCTAGTTGTTCCATTGTATGTTATGCTAGCTTTACCGCCATAGCTACCATCTGAACATAGATGCTCAATTTCAAAAGGTATTCCATTTCTTGAATACTCAATTTGGGCAGGATTTCCATCTCTAAAGATAGCTGTTGTGTCAGCTTTAATATCATTACCTGTTGGACGTGAATATTCTATTTTTTGTAATTTTTCTTTTTTGTCTTCTAATTCTGTTTGGGGTGTTGTGTTCGTGTTAACAAGTTCAAATGTCTCGGAATTATCGTTTTTTGCTTCTTTTTCAAAACTATCGCCAAATAGTGCTTGTCCAGCTAAAACTCCTAATCCAAAAACTCCTGTTGCTGCTAATGTTGCTAAACCTAATTGTTTAGGTAATGGCATTTTTTGTACTTTTGATAAAACATTTGTTGCTAATTGTGTAATTTTTTGAATACCCATGATAAATTCTCCTTTTCCTATGTGTCGTATTACTAAAACTTTTGTATTTTTGCAGTTAGATACTTTCTCAAATAACCTCGTTTTAAATTTATTTTTTCTCGTGTAAATCTAGATTTTCATTTTTTATTTTTTGGATGTAACATAATTGGAATTGTGTTACATATTCGTCACTTTTTTAGAGTTTATAATGAGGGTGAAACACCTTTAATTATTGATTAAAATGCTTATTGATATAATTTAGTAAAATATTATAAATTGTTAAGTTATGTAACAAGATTCATCAAGTTTTAATAAAAAAAGCAATTTTACAGGATAAAAATACTTTAAAAACATGTAACACAATTCCAATTGTGTTACTTACTATG
>CAYSIO010000024.1:0-10600 GCA_964431115.1 uncultured Vampirovibrio sp. | reverse complement strand
GCGGTAGAAAATTCTGGCAAAAGATTTTGCAATAACAGCTCCAACGCCTGCAATTTTAATTATCTGAGGGGCATGTTCACGAGAAGAACCCAAACCAAAGTTGTTTCCTGCAACTACAAAATCACCTTTTTTCATTTCTTTTGCGAAGTTTTCATCAGCGTCTTCCAAAACGTGTTTCGCAAACTCCTGCAAATCTGAACGCAAATGAAACAAGCGACCCGGTGCAATGTGGTCTGTTGATATATTATCTCCGAATTTAAAAGCTCTACCCATTTTTATAACCTTCTGGCGGAACACATTCCATTTAACTACTAATCTGTTTTAACGTTCCAAGTGTTCCTTTGGAACAAATTACCGGTTTCTACTTGCACCTAATTTCTCAACTGTACAGGCATTACTAAGTAGATATAATCTTCATCTGTACATGGCGCAAATACTGTTGCGGAAAGTGGTGTATTCAATTGTACTGATATTTCATCTGCTTCAACTATTTTCAAAAATTCAAGTACAAATTTATAGTTGAAAGCAATCGCTAAAGGTTCTCCTATGTATTTTACTTCAATTTCGTCTTGAGAATTACCTTCTTCCGGTGAATCACCTGAAAGTTTTAGAGTATTATCCACAAATTCAAATTTAACAATGCTGTTCTTTTCACTTACCATAACCGCAACTCTTTCAAGTGCCGAAATTAATGTTCCTTTATCAACCTTTGCTTCTTTAGGGAAAGATTGAGGAATTAATTGGTTATATTTAGGGAATTGACCTTGCATTAAACGAGTAATAATCTTTGTATTGTTAATTGTGATAACAATTTTTTTAACTTCTTTACAAATTTTGATAACATCAGAATCTGCTAATAGCGCAACTTTTGAAAGTTCTGCCAAAACTTTTGAAGAAATTAGCATTTCAAAAACTTTTTCTTCATCGGCAGAGTTGTTTTTAACAACTTCTCTTACTCTTGCAAGTCTGTTACCGTCAGTAGCAGCCATTTCTAAGATATTTTTATTTACTTCACAAACAACACCGCTTAATAGATTGTTTGTCTCATATCCTGCTGCAGCTGATACAACTTGGCGGATAGCCTTTGTAAAAGGTTTTGTCTCGATTTCAATAGAATCTTCTTCTGAAATGTTTTCTTCAACTTGTGGGAATTCGCTTGCAGAGATGCCGATAATATCGAATTTGGAGTTTTTGCAAGTAATTGTTGCTGTAGAGCCGTTTAATTCAATTCTTACCAACTCGTCTTGTAATCTGGAAATAATATCACCAAGTTTTTTAGCCGGAAGCGTGAATTTCCCTTGTTCTTCCACTTGAGCATTAATAAGAGTTGTAATAGACAAATCAAAATCCGTTGCAGTCATTTTGATCTGATTATCACTAACAGTTTCAATTAAAATATTTGCCAAAACAGGCTGTAATCCTTTAACAACAGTAGCTCTTTCTACGATTCTGATACCGTTTAATAAATCGTCTTTTCCTGCAACGAATCTCATATATAAATACCCCTTTTTCTCTATAATACATCCTATATTTTAGTATAAAAAGTCTTGAAATACAAGCAGAATGTCTCTTGACTTTACAAAAAATATAATTAAAAAGGAAATGTAAAATTTTGTAACAAAATAACAAAAAACCATAAAGTTTTTCAAAAAAATGCCGATATAAAAACTGTAAGCAAAATACAAGCAGAGACAGTACAGGAAAGGATTAAAAAATATGCGTATCGAAAACGAAATGTTATCCAGGTTTAATTCGTCAGATTCATTAATGTTAAATGAAGCCGAAAGAAGCCTTTCCACAGAACTGGATTTCTTCTTTGATAATGTAATGGACACTGTGGTTGAGTTCTTTACTGAAAAAGAGATGATTCAAGTTTAAGATTCAAAAATGTAAATTACCCCATCCAATCAGGACTAATTAGTTAGTCCTGATTTTTTCATGTATAATAGAGGTATGACAATAAAAAGCTGGACAGATTATTTTTTAGATATGGCGAAAACTTGTGCTTCACGCTCTAATTGCTTGAGAGCTCAGGTCGGTGCAGTTATTGTAGGACAAGATAAAAAAATAAAGGCAACAGGCTATAACGGAACCCCGTCTAAAGTTGAGTCTTGTTATGAACGCGGGGAATGTTACAGAATAAAAAACAACATTCCTTCAGGAACATGTTATGAAACTTGTCGTTCTATTCATGCTGAGCAGAATGCCATAATTCAAGCCGGACAAGACCGTTGTATGGGAGCTTCAATGTATATTTACGGTCACGATTTTATTTGTATTTTATGCAAAAGATTTATTGTTCAGGCAGGAATCAAAGATGTTTATCTAAAAAAAGATGACAAATCAGAAATAAAATATATCTTGTTAGAAGAGCTTTTGAAAGAACTCTGATATTCTTCCCCAAAACGTATTATACTTAATTTTTTCTGTCTTAGTTGCTCTTTTATATAGGTTATGAACGGGAGTTTGCATAAATCCTGCTTTTCTAAGCATTTTTGGTAAAACTTTTTTCATTTCATATCGGTCATATTCTCCGATTGCTATATATGAATTTTCACCAAGATGATTGTATAAATCGTTTAAAAATTTTCTTTGAGTTTCCCAATTGTCGTTTTTTAGAAAAGATTCTCCCCAATTTTCATTAAGATAAGGCAGTATGTTTCGAAGTAAAACTATTGAATTATTTGGCCTAATTGATTCATAATCATGCAAGACGTTTTCTTGACAAAACATAGCATGTTTGGCGACTTCAGGGTTAATTTTTACATTTGCTTCGGGTATAAGATTAGAGCCTTCTTCCAGTTCTTTAAAAAAAGTGTCAAATTTTCCGCATGTGCAGTAATTTATCTCTTTTCTCTCACTTTGTGTAATTTCATACACGTTAGAATTAGCCCTCTTTATAGCTACTGAATCCCAGTCTTTGCCGATAATAGGGGAACATTTTTTTAATAAATTTTCACGGTGTGCCAGCAAAGTGATTATAAGAGAATAAACATCAGAACCGTCAGAACATCCATAACTATAGATATTAAATTTCGGGATATCCTTGAAAGTTTTTTCTAAAAAACCAACTAAATCAAGCCAAAAATCGGAATTTCTAAAAAAATATGTGTTATTACGATTTACGATGTTTTCCAGCCCTGTTTTATGCCCGGCTTTATACACTGTTCGTTCCCAATGTTTGAAATTAGGACTATTGTCTCTATATGAATAATTTTGAATTGGAGATATTTGCATTTTTATTCTTTCACATATACGTAATCTATAGGAGTTCCTCTAAAACCGGCATCAATAATTTCGTTACTTAGTTTATAGTAAGTACCTCTATGGTCAAATTCGCCTGTAACCAAATAACAGCCGGAATCAAGGTGTTTATATAAATCTCTGAAAAATTTTAGACGAGTAGAAGATTTTTCAATATACGGCCAGAAATTTCCTGCCATGATAACAGAATTTTTAGGCTCAATTTTTTTGTAGTCTTTTAAAATGTTGCCGATATGAAAATCAACGGAATCATAAAGTTCTTTTCTTACAAAGACTTGGGTACCTTCTCCGCCGTTTGTGGGTTCACCATATGGTTCATAGAAGAATCTTTTGTATTGACCGTGTGTAAAATGATCTATATAATCTTTTTCTTTTTTTATTATTTTATAATCGTTATTAATTGCTTTTTGAATAGCAACAGGGTCAATATCTCGAGCAATTATCGGGAAAAATTTTTGCGGGTTTTCTTCTCCTATCATTGTAAGCATTCTCATTGCAAAAGTGAAAGCTTCTGACCCGTCAGAACACCCAAAGCTATAGACATTTACTTTAGGAGCATTTTTAAACTTTTCAGAAAGCATTTTTGTTAATCTCGGAAAGAAATTTGCTTCTCTAAAGAATGAAGTGTCATTTCTATTGACGAGCCCTTTGCCGGGAACTACAACATCACGTTTCCAATAGCCGAAAGAAGGCTGTTTGCTATAATATGTCTGATTAATTTGATTAATTTGCATATTATTTAGAAAACGCGTAAAAAATAATATTGCTAGTTGGGATTTTTTTGAATGATTATGGCTGTGTAATGATTGAGACCTTAGACTAAAGTCTACCGATTATCTATATGTCACTTTTAAACTCGATAGTGTAGTTAAGGATATCACAAATTAGCGCAACTTCATTGTATGTTAATGTGCCTCGTATTAATTTAGAAGATAAATTTGCAGGCGAGCAGGGCTTACCCAACTTTTCTTCAAGTTGCTGAGCTATTGTTTTCATTGTTGTGTCACGCTCGACAATAAGCTTCTTTATTTGTTCTCTTACTTTAATATTCATATTAATAATTATACTAATGAGTTGATAACTTGACTAATCAATAGTTTTTTATTAAAATAATCAATTATACAGTTGATTTAACAATTGCGAAGTTGAAACTTGCCTTATAAAAACTTAACAAAAGGAGTTACTATGCATAAAAAAGACTCTGAAAAAATAAACGAAATAAAGAAAAGTATTTCAGATTTTTCATTAGATGCAATTGAATTGACATGCAGTATAAATGATATAAGTGAGGTAATTATTGATTATTGTGCTTATAATTTAAATTCCGTAACCGGTAATATCGGGACTTTGGCAGAGATTATAAAACAAAAGAGCAAAGATTTAATAGACATGATTGATTCAAAAGACATTGAAATATCAGGTATTTAGACCGTAGGAGAGAGAGACCGTAGGGTAGACTAAAGTCTACCGATTTCTTCTCTATTTGCTCTTATCCTTTGACAGCTCCGTCGTTTTCACCTGAGATAAAATATCTCTGCATTGCAAGGAAAAATATAATAATCGGAATCGTTGAAATTATTGAGCCTGCCGCAATGAATCTCCAGTTAGCAGAAAACATACCTTGAAGATTATTTATTCCGACAGGAAGAGTATACATTGAATCCCTTGTTAGCATAATGCTTGGCCATAAGAATTCCCCCCAAGAACCTATAAACGTGAACACTGCAAGCACCGCAAGAGTAGGCTTGACCATTGGAAGCACGACTCTTAAAAACATTTGAAAAACATTACATCCGTCAACAATTGCAGCTTCTTCAACTTCTCTCGGAATCTTAAGAAAAGCTTGGCGCATAAGAAAAATTCCAAAAGCGCTTACTGCAAACGGCATAACAAGACCGATATAACCCATTACTGCATTAACGCTATCAATAAGATGTAATTTAAGTGTTATTATATAGACCGGAAGCATAATTGCCTGAAAAGGAATCATAATTGTAGCCAATATTGAAAAGAAAAAGATTTTTTTCCCCTTAAATTGCATTCTTGCAAGTGGATATGCTGCAAGTGATGACAATATAAGGTTTAATAAAACCGTAAGTCCTGCAACTATCATGCTATTCCAAAAATACCCCATAAAATTTACTCTATGCCAAACATCAATATAGTTTGCCCAAGTAAAATCTTGCGGTATTATTGTTGGAGGATATGCAAAAATATCTTCGTTTATGCCTTTAAGCGATGTAGATGTAAGCCAAATAAACGGAAATATTGATAGCAACGAAGTCGCTATCAATATTGTATGAATAGATATTTTTGAAAATATTTTTTTTATCATTTTTAGTAATTCACTTGGAATCCTTCTTCAATAAGACGTGCAGTACAGAACCAAGTAGGTTTTCCTACCTCACAACCACCTTCATTCCATAAAACAGATGTCATATTTAATAATTTAAAAATTTTTCCACCTGCTGGATATAAAGTACCGGTTTTACCTATAAGAAAAACGAATTGGTCTCTACCCGGCATATTAGGTTTTGAATCGATTCCATTAACATCAACTTCTAAAGATGCAATAGAACCTAATGAAGAATAGCCATTATTATTCGCTGTAATTTCATCAAGATCACGCTCTGCATGTCCAAATTTTAGTACCGCACCATTTTTCATAGTACAATACGAATCACCATCACTAACAGTAAAGTCTAAATCTCCTTTTCCTGAAGAGCTTATTTTCAAATATTTGCTAAGTTCAATCATGGCTTTGTCTGTATCACCATTAGCAGCATTTGCAAAATAAACAGTTTCTGTTAAGTCATTTACACCTTCTGCGGCCATCATTGTAGTATAAGCATTTTCTACGGCAGTAATTACTGTTGATAATTTTGAGGCATTAGCTTTGTTACGGCTATTTGCGACAAAAGTCGGAATTGTAAGAGCTGCAACTACCCCGACAATAGCTAATGTAATTAAGACTTCCGCAAGTGTATATCCAAGTTTTTTCATATATAAATCCTCATTAATAATCCATTTTATAATCGTTTTCTACAAGACGAGCTGTGCATCCCCAGCCGCGATTTTCCTTAGTACTATCTGTGCAAGCGTAAGGAGATGATGTATCTTTCCAAGTTAGAGTATTGTCATGTCGATATACCGCATAATCAATTCCGCCGATTGGATACCACTTCCCGTCACGTCCCATTACGAATTTAAAAACATCCTTCCCAATAGTATTAGGCTTTGCTTTTCCGTTAACATCAATTTCAACATAAGCTGATATATATGTTAAATTACCACCAAGATTATAAACATCTTCTTCGGTTTTAACGCCACTTACTGCACTTTCAAAATAGAAAAAATATACTATATTATTTTTACCTGTTAACGTAAGCCCCCGCTCTAACTCTGCATCAACAGTCGGATTGAATTTATTACCGTTAATATCGTACAATCCTGTTGATTCATAAAATTCTTTAGCTTGTGGCTCATCTTCTTTGAAAGATAACTGAATAGTATTACCTAAATCTGCCAGAAATTGTTGTATATTACCCTCATTTAAATCGGGTGAAACTGCGACAACATTTTTCCAAGCCTTTGTGCCATATATATCATCTGCACCTTCTTTAACTATCATAGTAGTTGTTGCGGTTTCTAAATTTGATACAGCTGTTGCAAGCGAGCTTGCCCAGAGATTCTTTCTATAGCTTGAAACCAAACTTGGTATAGTCAGAGCTGCTATAACACCAACTATTGCAAGTGCAATAAGAACTTCTGCTAAAGTAAAGCCTTTTCTCTTCATAATTCAAACCTCGTTAATATAACTAAATTTTAGCATATTTTTTTAGATTAATAAATACTTGAAAAAGATAAAAAGAAATCCGATATTACACCGACAAGCATTGGTAAAATCCAAATCATAATCGCTGCGCCAAAAACCGGTTTGAATAAGAAACTTAATTGGAAAACGTTTACTTGAGGAGCGGTCTTTGAAATTACACCCAAAATGATATCCTGACCCAATGTTGCAAGCAAGACCGGTGACGCAATTTGAAGCCCCATATAAAGAACATTTGATGTTGTTTTAACTAAATAATCCAGATTGATAATTTTATCTAAAGGAATATGCACAGCGTAAACAGGAAATATTTCAAAGCTTCTCAAAAGCGCATTGAATAGCCAATAAAGTCCGCCCAGTTGTATAAAAATACAAATTGCAAGCAAAGTAATCATTCTACTCAAAATAGAAGTTTGGCTGTTTGTTGTCGGGTCCATTACCATTGCTGAAGACAAACCCATTTGGGTATTAATCATATCTCCGCCGGCTTCAATTGCAAGAATGATGAGTTGTGCAATATATCCAATTATAGCTCCGACAGCAAAGTTCAAAAGCAACAATAGCATCGGAGAAATTGCGGGTGGCGGTCCCGGATTAAGAAGCGGAGTTATCATTACTGTCAAAAGTAACGCAAGTGAAAGTTTGACAATTGTATTAATTTCTTTTCTATTTAATACAGGCGCAAAACGAATGAAACCTAAGAGTCGAGCAAAGACAATAAAACCTGCTGAGAAATATTTCTCAAACTCGGGGAACATTATTGCAATTTGTCTTATCATTTCATCCATTAATTTCCTCCTTTAATATTCGGAGGCAAATCTATGACAAATTCCTCAAACGGTGCATCAATTGCAAAGATTTCAAAGCCTTTCACGTCATCAATTATTGTTTTATTTTCCAAAACTTCAACATTGAACATAACAATGTCTTTATTGTTTTTAAGAACACAAAAACGTGTTTTACCAAGTTTTAGTGGTGAAACAATAAGAGTATTTTTATTATTCATTATTGTAACAAGCGGACAAACATCTATAATCGTATTGTCTTCAATACTTATATCCGTTAGCTTTCCGTTTGTAGTAATAACACAATCTTCAAACGCTTGCGCTTGAAGAGTTGCTAAAAATATAAGTAATGTAAGTAAGTATTTTTTCAAATTATCTACCTAATATTTTATTAGTTTCTACAAAATTAGCCTTTGGCATTGGAGCTCTAGGTGCCGGATCGTATTTGATTTTTTGCTGTTTATCTATATAAGGAACTTTTCCGGGATTTTTCATAATCTCTTTGACATCAGGAACATTTTTAAACTTATCGCTCATCTCGCCATCAAAGGGCGTTGTGTATCTATAATGATTTGCAGGTAAAACATACGATTCAGCTTTTGAAACACCGTTAAAAGCTAACGCTGCACCTTCTTGGAAAAGGTTTGTTAGAAGTTTAATGAAGCCTAAGCCACCAATAATGATAACCAAAAATACTGCAAAGATTTTTGGTGCCGCTGAAATTGTTTGCTCCTGAACCTGTGTAACCGCTTGAATAATACCAACTACAAGACCGATTGCAGCTGCTACCAATACACAAGGCATTGATATTGAAAGCATTGTCATAAAACCTTTTGCTAAGTATTCAGTTAACATTTCCATTTTTATATATTTCCTATTTTATTTAAAATTAACGTAACAATTTTCCATTTTCAATTTTCAATTTTCCATTGAAATCAGTTATAACTTTGTACCAGACCCTGTACAATTAACGCCCAACCATCTACAGCTATGAATATCAGCAACTTAAACGGTAACGAAATAATTGTTGGTGATAACATAAACATCCCCAGTGCCAGCAAGATGTTTGCTACAACCAAGTCAAGAACAATAAATGGTACAAAGACTACAAAACCTATTTCAAAAGCTACTTTTAGTTCGCTCAATATATAAGCCGGTGCAATCTCCCACATTGTTAAATCATCAGGTGATTTTGGCGGAGCTTTTCTTTTTAGTTCTACAAAGAAAGCCAAGTCAGATTGCCTAGTCTGTTTTAACATAAATTCTTTCAAAGGTTTTGAGCCTTGTTCTATTGCCATAATTAAATTTTGATTCTTTTGGTATGGAACAGAACCCATCTCATACATCTTTTCAAACACACCGCCCATTGTATAAAACGTCAAAATCATACAAAGACCAATGGTTACAATAGAAGGCGGAACTTGTACACCCATCGCGGTTTTTAGTAGCGAAAAAACTATTGTAAATCTTAAAAAAGATGTCATACAACAAAAAACAAACGGTAATAGTGAAAACAATGTCATCACTGTTAACATCTGTAATACCGGGTTCATATTTCCTAATACTGATTCCATTTTTTATCCTTTTTAAAGTGAATGATTATAAATTTTGTCTTAATGGAAAATGGAAAGTGGAAAATGGAAAATATTTATATAATAATTTTCAATTTTCAATTTTCAATTTTCAATTATTTTTACTTTGTTATTTAATTTTTAAGTCTTGCTGCCAAATTTTTCATTACAGAATCGTATGGCTTATCTTGTGTTTTATAAATTCCGACAACACTTCTGTCCATATAAGAAGTTTTTGCAGGTAATTTTTGCATCATATCTTGAAAAGAAGTATTTTCTATTCTCTCGGAGGGTTTAACCCCCTCCCCAACCCTCCCCTTTGGAGAGGGAATAGATGTAACTTGATTGCATGTGCTTTCTAATTTAGAAATCAAGCTTGTTTTATCAACATCCCCTGCAATCAAAAACTTTTCTTCTCCGGCAGATACTATATACAAAGTCTTACGAGGTCCAAGTGATAAAGTATCATGAACTTTCAAGAACTTTGATCCACTTTTCACACCTGATGTTGTAGAAGCTTTAAATACAAATAATGCAAGCATTACAACGCCAACCATTGCTAAAGTATATACAATAAAATTAGTTAAATATCCCATTTTTATCTCCGTAATTATTAAGGTAATAGGGTAATAGGGTAATAAGGTAATAAGGCAATAAGAGATTATTATATATTTTCTTTATAAAACGCACTGTACTAAAAAATATTTTTAACACCTTATTCCCCTATTTCCTTATTACCTTATTTCTTTCTTAATTATTTTTATCCCAAAGTCAATTATTCTTCAGAATTTTCTTCAACTTCAAAATCGCTATAGTCGAAGTCTTCTTCTGCTGCTTTTTCTTCTTCTGATTGTGGTTCAGTTTCAAAATTAGTCTCAACAGGAGCTTCTTCAGAAGAATTTACATTTTCGATTCTTACGCCAAATCTATCATTAATAATCACAAGCTCACCTGCTGCTACAAGCTTACCGCCGACTTTTAATGAAATTTTATTATCGTAAACGGAACATAAATCAACAATCAAGCCTTCTTCAATGCTTTTAAGCTCGCCTAAAGTTAGCTTAACTTTTTCAAATTCAGCTGACATATCGACCTGTATACTATCCCAAAGATTAGTATTTGTATTATCCATTTCATTTCCTCCCGAC
>CAYSIO010000023.1:0-10707 GCA_964431115.1 uncultured Vampirovibrio sp. | reverse complement strand
GCAGCGAATCCTGAACTTTCCGAAATCGAATATGAGGACGAAATGCTTTATAAGCCACGCACAAAGGGTGCTAATTATTTTGATGAAAAAGAAAATGTGTTTGAAAGCAAGGCAGGCAAAGCTTTCAGTAAGTTTATAGATGACTGGGCGATAGACAACAAGATTAATAGTTATACATCAAAAATTGCAGAATAAATTTCTATAGATATACTTTTAGGACCTCATAAATATCCATTTTATTAGCTTTGCCACGAATTTCAACATCTGAAATTTTTATTACATCAGTAAAACCTTTGACTTCTTCGTATGTTGCAGGACTTATTAGGAGCTTTGTTTTATAGATTTTGTTATAGCTTTCTAATCTGCTTGCAAGGTTAACAGTATCGCCAATCACGGTATATTCCATACGGTTTACTGAGCCGATGTTACCGACAAAAACTTCACCTGTATTGATACCGACTCCGATTTCGATTTTTGGCTTACCCTCTCTTGCCCATTTTTTCTGTAACTCTTTTACTCTTTGTAGCATTGCGTATGCACATTTTACAGCGTTTTGAGCGTGGTTTTTATCTTGGATAGGCTCTCCGAAAATAGCCATAACAGCATCACCTATAAACTTGTTGATAACTCCGTTATAGCTTGTAATTATCGGCTCCATTTCCGTAAAGTATTCGTTTAAGATTTCTGAGACTTCTTGCGGGGTCATTTGTTCGCTCATTGTAGTAAATCCGCGAATGTCAGAGAATAGAACTGTCACATTTGCCCTTTTCCCGCCAAGACCGAGATTATCAATATCTTGAATAACGCGTTTCATAACGTCTTGTGACATATATTTGCCCATTGCGGATTTAACTTTTTCTTTGCTACGATTTTCAAGCACAAATTTGTGTGTGTAGCCAAGAATGGTAGTAAGAACAAACATTACAATCGGCGTAAGTACATTTATTACAAATCCAAAGTAGAAACAAGTTGCGCCAAATAATAGATATATTAATGAGATGCAAATCGTGCTTGTGATTGATTTTTGAAGGTTACAGATTCTAATATATCCGTAGACTAAAATCATTCCGAACAGAGTTAATAAAATATTTATCCAATGTGGTGCAATTTTTAGAAAATCATTGTGTAAAATATTATCAATTGCAGTTGCTTGAATATCTACTCCAGGATGGTTTACTGAAATCGGAGTATTTTTGTTATCGTTCAAACCAGTGCCAGCAGGGACATTTGCTCCAATTAGGACAATTTTATCTTTAAATATTGCGGGATCAAGCTTTGGTTTTCTGCCCGTAAGGATTGCTTCATAAGAATCCATAATATCGACTGCAGAATAGTTAATATGTGAATATCCGCTGCTATAAAGGTTGTAAAATCTAATTGGTGTAATTGTCTGATAATAGGTTTTCTTTTGTTTTATTTCATATTTTTGTTCAGGAAATTTAAGAGTTTTATTGCTTAATTCAATCTGAGGATTACCATTTAGCATCAAATAAGCTTTTAAAGCAAATGATGGGAAATAAGAATTTTTGTATTTAAAAATGTATTCATGGTTTCTGTAAATTTCGTCAACCGCCCAGTTTGAGATATTTCCGTTAATAAATCCGGGTAAAATTGATACAGAGCCTATGTGTTTTACAACGTTAAAGTAAGCTCTTGGGAAAGTCATCATACTCTTGTATAAATCAGGAGTTTTTGTGGATTTATCAACAACATTCAGTCCGAATTTTTTAGCAAAATTTTCATCGATTTTTTTGCCGTATTCAGGGTTTTCCCATTTTGCAAATCTTGGCATAAAACCAACTATAAGGTTATCAAATTTGTTTATTGTTCTAAAAAATCTTTGATCAGAAGCGGGGTTTTCTTTATCTAAAGTGGTGATAATTGCGTCATATACAAGAAGTTTTGGTTTTGCATATCGGAAATATTCGAAAACTTTGCAATACTGGTCTCGCTTCCAAGGCCAACGATATTTTTCAACGGTTTTAGCATCAATTACAACAAGTACGATATCGTCACTGCCGTAAGTTTTTTTGTGGTTATCAAATGGTAATTTTTGAGTCAAAAAATGCTTTGTCATAAAGTCGTAAGCTTTTGGCTCTGCGAGATTATATGTTACAAAAGAAACAAAAATGAAAATAAATGCGATAATGATGCAAAAGAGAGTTTGTTTAAACTTATTCACTTAATCACCTATTAACTTATTAACTTCCATCTTTATGATATAATGTTTTGGGGAAAAAGGATACATACAAATGAGTGAAAATTACATTAGTACAATAGCAAGAGAAAAAATATATCCGATAGTCAGAGGGCAAGATTCTGAGCAGATTATTGAGGTTGCAAAAGCGCTTGTAGACGGCGGAATAAAGATTTTAGAAATAAATGTTGAAAATATTGCGGCATACGAAGCTATTAAAGAAGTTTCAAAATTTACAACAGTATGCGCAGGGGGAATTATTACATCTACTCAAGCAGATTATGCACTTCAATGTGGTGCAAAATTATTTTCATCACCAATTTTTCATATGAATTTGGTAAGAATTTCAAAGAATTTAAGAATACCTTTTCTGGCAGGTACAACAACAGCTAACGAAGCTTATAATGCTTGGAAATCCAGAATTCCTTTGATAAAAATATTTCCGACAGATGCAATGGGCGGAGCTCCTTATATTGAAAATATTTTGAGACAAATGCCATTTTTAAATCTAATGCCGATGGGCAATATTAAATTGGCAGAAGTTATTTCATACTTAAATGCCGGAGCTAAAGCGGTTGGCGTCGGAAGGGATTTCTATTTAGGATTTACGCCTAAAGAAATCACTTACAGAACAAAAGAAATTTTAAACGAAGTTAAGGATTTTTCTGAATGGAACAAAAAATAGATATAGCAATAATAGGCGAATGCCTTATTGAATTATCTGCAAACGGCTCGTTAGCAGACACTTCGACTCTTAATAAATTTTTTGGCGGTGATACTGTTACAACTGCAGTTGCAATAGCTCGTTTGGGCGGAAATGTTACTTATTTAACTAAAGTCGGAAACGACGGTTTTAGTGAATTTATTTTATCATCTTTACAAAAAGAAAATATTGATACTTCATTAATTAAGACAAATGATGAGCAAAATGGGATGTATATTGTATCTCATACCTTATCTAATAAAGAAGTTCTTTATTACAAACGCAAAACTGCGGCGACAAAATTATCTATTGAAGATTTGACAGAAGATACAATTAAGAAGCTCAAATTAGTTTATTCCACAGGTGTTGTTCAATCGCTTTCAGCAAGTTCTCGTGAGTTAATCCGTGAAACCTTTAAGACAGCCAAAGCTAATGAAGTTTTGACTGCGTATGATCCGAATTACACTTCTTGTTTTATGAATTCAGAAGATACAAAAGAGTATTTTGAAGAGATTGTTGATTATACGGATATAATTTTCTTGAGTTTGAAAAATGATGCGGTAAAACTCTATGAAGTAGAATCAATTGATAAAGTTATGAATTATATGTGGGATAAAGGTGTTAAAATCGTCGTAGTAAAATCTCATATTGATAATGGTTATTATGTGGGATACAACGGCGATATTTCGTTTACAGAGTTTTATAACACACAGAAAGCTATTGATACAACAGCTTCCGGTGACGTATTCAACGGCGCATTTTTACACGCACTTACTAACGGTTATGCACCAAGTGATGCGGCTAAGTTTGCATCGGTGGCTTCAGGGCTTCAAACTCAAAACTATGGTGCAATTCAATCTATTCCTTACAAAGAAACCGTTATGGAGAAAATTTAATGACAAAATATGTCATTTCAGGATATATAGGTTTTGATAACTTTGGCGATGAAGCGATTGCTAAGGTCTTGACTTCTCACCTTAAATCAAAAGGCGCAGAAAAGGTTACGGTTTTATCTTCAAACCCTCAAAAAACAACGCAATTATATGGAGTAGATTCTGCAAATTATTTAAAGTTTTTTAACCCGATTTTGGAATCAGATGTTTTGATTTCGGGTGGTGGGAGTCTTTTGCAGGATGTAACAAGTCTTAGAAGTTTAATCTATTACTTGGCTGTAATTGTTACTGCTTTAGTTTTTAATAAAAAAGTCATAATATTTGCTCAAGGATTTACTCCGTTTAGAACAAAATTTGGTAAATTTTTTACTCAATATGTGCTCAAATATTGTGATGAAATTTATGTTCGAGATGCAAAATCTCAAGAAATTTTGAGCGGAATGGAAATTTCATCTCAACTTATTTCAGATCCGGTTTTCGGAATCTCTGTTTCAAAGCCTGAAAAACAACAGGGAATTGGAGTTCAGCTAAGAGGTTTCCATACTTTATCCGATGAATTTTTGAACAGTCTTGCAAGAGATATTGCAACTTGTTTCCCAAACCAAAAGATTAGACTTTATTCTTTGCAAGATGCTTTAGACTTGCCTGTAATTGAAAAATTTGCCGGCATGTTGAAAAGTAATGGCAGTGAATATGAAATTTATAAGAACTTAACGGTTGAAGAGGCTATGGAAGAAATTTCCAAACTTGAATATTTAATCGGAATGAGGTTTCACTCAGCTTTGGTTGCAGCAAAAGCAGGGGTTAAAGTTTTAGGAATAAATTATGACATAAAGGTTTTAAATTTAGCTACACATATCGGATTTCCGCATATCGGATTAGACGAAAAAGGGGTTTGCAATGAAATAAACGAGCTGAAAAACTTAGACGTTACAAAATACAATATCCCTGAGTTTAAGTTCCCTGAAATTTAAATAAGCTCTTGATAGATTTTATTATATTTAAGATATTTTTGTGATTGTTGACTAGTACTAATTTTTGTAACTTTAAAAAGTAATTTTATTTTATGTACCTTCCTTGTTCTATTAGCTCACTACCGTAATCGATCCGTTCACGTGGAGTCATTTTACTCATCTTTTGTTCATCTTCCGGATAAAACACAACTCGCCCGCAATCTGTATATGAATAATCTTCATCTGGTCCAGAAACACAATTAGGTAAATCTCTGGGTGCTCTCAGATAGCCAAACCAACCACTTCGATTTATTGTGCTATCGAAGACATCTTCTAATAAAACTTTTATCTTGATACCATGTGGATTACGAGTAAAAAAATGCTTTATTCGTTGAGTACAAGATGGTTTATTGATTTGTGGTTGATAATTAATTTTTGTGACTTTCATATCCATTCCTTCTGTTTTATTTTAACATTAGTCTACTATTTTTTCAACTCTTGACGAACTGTTGCCCATATATTCCACCGATGATTTACTGTATCATAATTAGCTTGTCTAATAAATAACTTTGAACCCTTTTGAAGAAGTATTTCTGATTCAGAAGCTCTTTCTACATTGTAGCTTTCTATAAACGACGCTTTAGTACCTTTCGGAACATCTAAGTGCCATAAAACTTTTTTTGCATATTTTTTTGTATCTTCTGGTATAATTGCTGTTGACATAAAACGCTCTTGAGTAACTTTCTGACTAAACAATAATTTATCAACAAATCTGTCAATATCATCCTGCATCCATTTTCCATTTTCAATTTTTGCAGTAGCTTCTTCTAATGCATTTTTAAGAGTTTTACCATTTGCTAATTTTACACTATTAAAGATATTAAAGTTGCCTTCACCTCGAAAGACATTTATATCTGTTTTTAATTTCTGTTTTTCAAGGAAATCTTCAATCAATTTCATATATCTATTTGTTATTCGCGAGCCATTTTTATACGTTATGGCTTCATTTATCTTAGTTGAACTATATTTATATTGCGTCAAAGCTTCAATAACATCATTTGGTTTGTTAACAATCCCATCTATACAAGTTGCCCACTCATCTTCCGGTAAACTTTTAAAGAATTTTAACTTATCTATTTTAGGAACTTTAGTGATTTCAGTTTTTTCAATATGCCTCAAACTCCTTATAAACAAAGCTAATTTCTCAATATTACGCATTCCATCTTTTTCATCTTTCCAAAGCTTAATAAATTTGCCATCGTGCGTATTCATAAAATCTGTAATTTCTTTATAATCAAATTCTTTAAGAGGATTACTCAAATCAACAGAATGCTTCCATTTTTTATATGCTTTTTTAGATGACAGACCTTTTAAAAATAAAGATGTTTTTACTTTATACATTTCCTTTCTAAATTTGCCACCACCGATTTTATCATCTGGAAAAAGTTTCTTAACATCATCAACGGTTACTTTCTTAATACTGCGTTCAAACGTATCAAAAGTAGGCTTAAGCTTTCTTGCATCAGCACCAAAGACAGGGTTAAAATCAGGCTTGGCAATATATGTACTAACTATAGGTTTGGTTGTATAAAAGTTCGTAATCGGGGTAATTTTTGTCAAAACATTTTCCTACACAATTTTCACTTCCATGTAAAGTATATTGAACATCATAAATTGCCTAAATATTACGAAATGTTACGTCAAATTAATTCCTGATAAATTTTGTTGTATTTTTCTAAAATCTTGAAGTTCCAAGAAGATTCTCGATTCATACAGTTTTTGATTAAAAGATTCCAGCTGTTTGGATTATTTTGATATAGATTTAAAGCTTTCATTACAGGAATTAAAAATAATTCGTTTGTATCTTCTTCCGTCAAAAGTCCCGTTTTTGTTTTGAAACCGCAACCGCCTGATATGTCGTCAAAAATATCCGGAATAGTATCATTTAGAATACCGCTTCGTGCAGCTACGGGAACACAGCCGTAATTCATTGCTATATAGTGCTCTTGAGTTGTCATATTAGCTCTTCTTGGTAAGAAAATCATATCAGATGCAGCTAAGAATTTTGGAGTGTTAATTTCTCCGTCAATAAATACCCATCTGCCGTTTATGTATTTGTTTTGAGAAAGAAAATCTATCCAATTTTTTACAAAATTCATCTTCATTCCGTCTTTTATACAGATAATTATTTGGATGTTTTTATGTAGTTCAAATAATTTTAAAATCGTATTAAAAAGAATATCCACTCCGTTTGCAAAAATTTCAGGTGTAGGGTTTGCGAAAATTAATGGTGCTTCATAAAAAGAGTCTAAAGAACCATAAATTTTCACCCCTTCACCTTTAAACAAAGTCGGGTCTACAAAATTAGTTTTAATTCTGTCAATACTAAATTCTTTTATTATCTGAGTTTTATTTTTCCCTCTTAATTCCCTAAAGTTTTCGGAATTAAAACATTGATAAATTAGGCGAGTATCTTCTTTTGGATATTTTTTTAAATCGCAACCGTAAGAAAGATATCCGCTTTTTTCTTTGCTTTTTTCAATTTGTTTAAACATCTTTCCCGAAAGTTTTGGATTTTCAAAAATTTCTTTGTAATAAGTTTTTGATGTCGTTGCCCAAAAATCAGCTTTTTTGAGCGAATACATCATCGGGTTAAAATATAATTCTTCGCCGTGTGCAATATTTGGGAAAAGTTGCATAATGCGAGAATTTAGGCGGTTAAATATGATGTTTTCATCGATATCTTCACCTTTGTCGATGTATTTGCGGAATTTGTAATAGTTTTTATAAATAAAGCGCAAACAATCCTTCATTTGATAAAAACGCTTCGTATTGTGCAGATTAAACAGTCTCGCTACACATTTTTTTACGATATCGTCTCTGCAAATTTTCTTCATAGAAGCTTTGTCTGCAAGGTTTATTGCAGCCCAAAAAGCTTCTGCTTTCGCGATATCGATTTGAGTAAAATCTTTTATTATTTGTAAAACTTTTATTCTTGAAGGCAATTTCGTTTCAAATTCGCCGCCTAAATAGTATGGAATATTTTCACAATGGATAATATCCGGCGAAAAATTATCTTTTACAAGCTTCTTAATTGCAATTCTTGCAGATTTAAGAAATGGCGCTAAGTAATGCAGACGAGATATCTCTGCAGAATTTTTTACCCTTGAAAATATCGGAGAATAAATCCCGTATACCTGAATATTATCTTTGTTTTTTGGGAATTTATACACCGTAGCTGTTTGTATTCGGTTTTGCAAGAAAAAATCAAAAGATATAGAAGTTTTTTCTAAAACTCTAAATTTTCCTTCAATTTCTACAGAAAGTTTTTTGGAAGTTCGAAATTCTTCATCAATATTTATTATAGGAATAAGGATTCGAATATCATTATCAGGATACTGCTTGCGCATTTCTGTAATATATTCCATAGGATTGTCATCTCGAGAAGAATTCGGAGTATATGGCGGACAATCTAAAGTCAGATAGACAATATTTGTGAAACTTTTTTGCATTTTTTCACGCATAAGCATAGAAAACTTTTTTCTGAATAGGCGAAAATAAGTCTTGATTTCGTGCATCAAGTCTTTGTTTTCCTGAAAAACAACATCTTCAAAATCTTCTGATTCTTGATTAAAAATAAAATCAAGATCTTCGCCATGAGATGCAGTGCTAAACTGATTTTTTTCGAGTTCTTCCATAGCTCTAAGTTATCATGCCATAGTGGGTAAATCAAGTAAGTCAAAATAATCTTTGTAATAAAATTACTATATTAAAGATTTGAATTCAATTTGATAATTAAGAATTTCACATATTGCAATTATTTCTCTATATGTTAAGGATTCTCTTTTTAACCGTGCTGAAAGATTTGTTGCAGAAAAGGGTTTATCAAGCTTTATTTGTAAGGCTTGTGCTAAATCTTTCATTTTCATATTTCGTTCAAGTAATAATATCTTAATTTGTTCTTTTAATTTAATTGCCATAAGAGTATTATACTATATGATTAAAGAAAAAACTAAAAAATTATCAGCAACATTAGATAATAATACAATTCAATTCATAAATTTCCGATAATCAACACATACTCATAAATTTATAATCTCCCCTTTGAATATTTACCCCTTTTGCTGTAAAATTATGCTATAAAAATGAAGGAGAAATCTTTATGATAATGATAGCTGTTGCGGTGCTTTTGAGTATGGTTTTATGTTTGCTTTTCGGCGTTCCGTATATTGATTTTTTACGCAAAAAAACAATAGGACAATATATCCTTGATGTTGCGCCGGAAGCTCATGCCCAAAAAGCTGGAACTCCGACAACCGGTGGTGTTTTTATAATCTTAGCTATTATTATTTCTTCTGTAATTACACTTTTAATGGCAGAAAAAATGGATACCACAGCTTTAATTATATTGATAACTCTTTTCTTTATGGCATTAGCAGGATTTCAAGATGATTATTTGAAAATTAAAGGACATGAAAATCGAGGTTTGAGCCCAAGAGGAAAATTATTCAGACAAATACTAATTGCCCTGATTCCTACTTTATATGCAATGCAATCTTATGGAACAGTATTAACTCTCGGCTCAAAGAGTTTTGACATTGGATTTTTATATCCAATCTTAGCGGTTTTTGTAGTAACAGGAGCTTCTAACGCATATAACTTAACAGACGGACTTGACGGACTTGCTACTTCTGTGGGTATTCCTGCATTTTTGGCTTGCGGTATAATTTCTTTCTTAAGCGGTCATACGGTTGTGGCAATTGTTTGTGCTTCCGTAATCGGAGCTTCGTTAGGATTTTTAAGATATAACAAACCTAAAGCACAAGTATTTATGGGTGATACAGGGTCTCTTGCTTTGGGCGGTCTTTTAGGTACTCTGGCTATTTTAGGAAGATGTGAACTCCTTCTTGCAGTTTTTGGCGGTGTAATTGTGGCAGAGACTTTATCAGTAATTTTGCAAGTTACAAGCTATAAATTAACAGGCAAAAGAATTTTCAAGATGTCGCCTATTCATCACCATTTTGAATTATGTGGACATTCTGAAGTAAGAATCGTAAAAGAGTTTGCTTTAGCTTCATTAATTTTTGCAGTAATTGCAGTTGTTTTATTCATTATTTTATAAAGGCATAAAAATGGAAAAGATTTTAATATTAGGCTTGTCAAAAAGCGGTATATCAGCGGCAAAATTAGGGGTAAATCTTGGATATGATGTTTACCTCACGGAAGGCAAAGCTGAAGTTAATGAAATACAAGTAAAGGAGCTCCAAAAACTTGGAGTTAAAGTCGAGTTTGGCGCTCATTCAAATGAATTTATAAACGGTTCAAGCTTTGTCGTGACAAGTCCGGGTATTCCGCCGAAATCAGATATTTTCAAGCGTATTCAAAAACAAGAGATTCCGATTATATCAGAAGTCGAATTTGCATATTTGAACTCTGATACTCCATTTGTTACAATAACAGGCACTAATGGAAAAACAACAACAACAGCTTTGGTTTCGCATTTGTTGAGCTTAGGTTTTGACGCTCCGGCATGCGGAAACATTGGGTTGCCACCAACATCATTGGTAGAGGAAGATAATGATTTTCTTGTATGTGAAATAAGCTCTTATCAAGCGCAAATGACAGACAAATTTAAGCCTTATATTTCTTGTTGGACAAATTTTACTCCTGACCATATTGATTGGCACGAAGGTTTAGAAAACTATTTCAATGCGAAGGCTAAAATCTTCTTGGGTAAACAAGCTCCGGAATTTGCTATTTTGAATGCTAAAGATGAAAAGCTTTTAGAGTTTTCTAAAAAATGTAAAAAATCAAAAGTTTTCTTATTTGATACAGAGGATTATCCGAATGCTTCTTACATAAAAGACAATGCTATTTGGTACAAAGAAGACGGAGTAGAAGAAAAAATTATTGATTTGAAAGATTCTCCGCTTGTTGGGCATCATAATTATCAAAACATTA
>CAYSIO010000022.1:0-10771 GCA_964431115.1 uncultured Vampirovibrio sp. | reverse complement strand
TTTCTAAATTCGCTAAAAGCTCATTAAGAAATTCTTATCTCTCCGTTGGAGAGATTGGGGGGATAATAAATATTATGTAAAATATTCTTTTAGTTTTATAATATAGTTTATAAAGGAGCAAATTTATGGCTGAACAAAAGTATAGAGTTGGAATTGGTTATGATATTCATAGGCTTGTGGAAGGTCGCGAACTTATTATTGGCGGAGTAAAGATTACTCATGAAAAAGGCTTGTTAGGACATTCTGATGCGGATGTGCTTGTCCACGCTATAATTGATGCTCTTTTAGGTGCTGTTGCACTGGATGACATAGGAACTCTTTTTCCAGATACAGATCCCCAATACAAAGATGCTGACAGCATGATTTTATTGAGAAATGTTTATCGAAAAGTGCAAGCTGAGGGCTATAAAATAAACAATATTGATTCTAATATAATTGCACAGAACCCTAAAATGATGCCTTATATCCCGAAAATGAAAGAAGCTTTAGCGTCATTAATGGGACTGGAACCGTCTGATATTTCGATAAAAGCTAAAACAAAAGAAAAACTTGATGCTGTAGGAGAAAGTAAAGCCATTGAAGCAAATGCTGTTGTTATCTTAGAAAGACTTTAGGACATTAAGACATTAAGACTTTAAGTTCATTAAAGTAGGTCGGCTTTACTAAGCCGACCTTAAAAATAACCATTATTTTATAATAAATTACCATCTAAGTCATATAGCTCTATTTTTCTGCCATATTTGCTTATTAAATCTTTAATCTGTTGAATTGCATTGTCAGAACAGCAGGCTCTATTTATTAAAATCTTTTCAATAGAATTTGCAGGAACTCCTATAGGAATTGCTCTATGTGTTACATAATCCCAATGCCCAGCCATGTTGTTATCTTTATATAATGGTGAATTCATTTTAGATACCATAAATGAATTATTCATAAGAGTTGGCGCTACTCTTTTTTTGTTTACAACAAAAACCATAGAATTTTCATTCGCTCTTATTTTTCCTAAACTAGGCAAGAAGTTCA
This sequence comes from uncultured Vampirovibrio sp., assembly GCA_964431115.1. Lineage (GTDB taxonomy): Bacteria > Cyanobacteriota > Vampirovibrionia > Gastranaerophilales > Gastranaerophilaceae > CAG-196. The sequence goes on along the minus strand of CAYSIO010000022.1, from coordinate 9,748 downwards.
TTTCCCCAGTATTATATGTATCTCTTGTAAAATATTCTTTTATGCGTGTTGGAGCTACAACATCCCAAAAATCTGCACATAGTGGAGTTTGTGTTGCACAACCTGTACCGGTACCGATACTTCCTCTGAGATCACCGCTTGTTATACCGTCTTTCAATATTTCTTCTAAGCTTCTATGAGAAGTTGAATGTAACATAGAGTCAGTAGTTAAAAGATTTCCTGTATTAGTTCCAATCGGCACATTTTTACCTGACATCAAATATGCGTGGTAAGAATCTTCATATATTTTCTTTTGAGTAGGTGATAACCTTTCAGCCATCATAACACCTTTTAGTTCATCTGTAATTTTTGTCGACATTTGAATAGTTTCAAAATTGACATCATAATGAGTTTTAGCAACTAAAGCGTCAATTCTTCTTATATAAGCCTCCATACTTTCGTTAGGTTTTTGAGGAGTTCTTTTACATAATTCATTAAATCTGGTTATATAATTTCTTCTTGAAATTAACGTACCTTGTAAAAATTCTGGGTTTTTAATCCCAATATTTTTGTAATAATCTTTATGCTTCACTGAGTTATATCTTTTGACATAACTTTTTGCATTTTCAATAGTCTTAATAATTGCTTCATCTGAAATCGAACTAACTCTTTCTAATGACGAAATTAGTTCATCTCTTGTCATTTCAGAGATATAAGGTTTTGAATGAGAATAACTTTCAAAAAATGTTGTTAATTCATTTACATTTTCGCCAAAAGCTACTCCTTTTCTACTACCTCTGGCTCTATAGCAGAGCGACCCTCCGACGTCAAGTCTGGCTGCATTCCCACCTGACATAACAACGTTACCATCTTTTAAAGCATCCCAATTTGCTAACCAACAATCAAGTCCGAATCCTTCTCTAACAATTTTTGCTTGTTCTACTGTTGGTAATGATTTTATAGGCATGAATTCAGTTGCAAGTCCATACTGTACTGTTTCTTTTGAAAACATATCTTTTGGAGGCACTTTATATGATACCAACATTTTTTTAGTGGATGGTACTCCACCTAATTCATATAAATTACCAGCTAATAGTTCCGAACGAATATGAGCCTCATCACCGTATTTTATATAATATAATTCATCTGTCCCCTTAATAGTTCCCCAATAGCCCGGATTAGAGCCGCTTTTCGAACCTTTAAAAATGGTAAACTCAACATCTTGACCATTACATTTTAACACCTTTGATTCAGTTTGATATTTTGACGCAAGTTTCATTATTTTTCCTTTGCGTAGTCTATTACTTGATAAAGTTGTTTCTAAAGCGTCTAATTCCCTAGTCGTACATGGAATTGTGCGCCCTTTAAATATTCCTTTCCCTTTTTTAGCCTGTGTCAAAATCAATGAATCTAAAATTTGCTCATCAAAATTTAGTATGTCGTCCATAATGCTACCTTGCTTTGCCAGAGTTTTTGCAACAGCACTCGCATGACAGACAACAGCATTTCCTGTTTTTTGCAATGCTTGTAATCCGGCTTTCAATCCCATAATTTTCTCCTTTATAAATATCCTCTAAAATATCCTCGTATTTATATTAAGTATTTTTCTTTTCAAAATTTGCTCAATATCACGCCTTTTAATGACTTAATTTTATAAAGCACTGTCATATAGTGCCATTACGAGTTTACAAAACTTAATATATTATGATATTAAACGTCAGATTTTAAAAAGAAAAAGACGTAACTTAAAGGAAATTATTATGAATATAAAGAAATTACTTGGTGAAAAGGTTAAACGATTGAGAAAAATGCGTGGCTTTACTCAAGAGCAATTTGCTGAAATGATAGATATTACACCTCGTAATTTATGTAGGGTTGAAGCTGGTCAAAGCTTTGTAACTTCTGAAACTCTTGATAAAATTTTAATAGCATTAAATGTATCTGCGGATATTTTATTTACTTACGAACATTTAAAAAATGAAAAAGAATTACTTGCTGATATCTATACATATATAGATAAAATTAAATCAAATCCTAAAAAATTAGAAAGGATGTATCGTTTATTAAGATTTATAGCAGAAGATGAATTTTAAAAGTTTCTTATAGTGGTATTTCCACAATAAATGTAGAACCATTATTGACTTCGCTAATAAGGGATATTTTTCCGCCGTGAAGTTCGACAAGTTCTTTTGTGATAGTCAAGCCTAAGCCGGTTGAGCTTTCTTTTTTAGTATAAGCACTATCTAATTGGACAAATTTAGCAAATATTTTTCCGTGATATTTTGGATCAATTCCGATTCCGTTATCGTGAACGGCAATTTGAAAGCTGTTTTCCGTACGAGCAACTGCAATTTCTATTTCATCGTTTTCCGGAGAGTATTTTATTGCATTACTCACAAGATTGTATAATATTTGCTGAATCTTTTGATAATCTGCAAATACGTCAAAATCATACGCCATTGCTGCGTTTATATGAATATTTTTCTTTTGAGCAAGCGGTAAAAGTATATTACAAACTTCTGTAAGAGCTCTGCTAATCGGGAAAGTGCTTTTTACAATCTTCATTGCATTAGCTTCAATTTTTGACATATCAAGAATTTCATTAATCATTCCCAAAAGATGAGTTCCGGAAACTTTAATATCGTTAATATATTCTTCTTGTTTTGAATTCAAATTGCCATAGATTTGGGTTGTGAGAATATCCGCAAAGCCTAAGATTGAATTAAGCGGAGTTCTTAATTCGTGTGAAATGTTCGCCAGAAACTCATTTTTAACCTTATCAGCTTCTAAGATTCTTTCATTTTGGTCTTTTATGGTCTTATAAGCTTCTTGTTTTTCAATAATCCCGTCTTTAAGAGCTTTTAGCTGAATCTTGAATACATTAGAAAGCTCTAAATCTTTTAAAATATAAGATAAAATACTTGCGCTTGCATCAAGGATTGTTAAATCCTCTTCACCATAAAAGTTATGTTCTTTTTTTGCAAGAAGGATAACGCCAAAAACCGTTGATTTTACAGAGATTTTAGCTAGAATATAAGATTTTTTCTTTAGTTCAGCTAAGCCTACAGTTTTAATAAACTCGCTTTCCGGTGCTAATAATTTACCCTCTTTTGTGAAAAGTTGTTTTTTTAACCCTGCTGACATCTCAAAAATAGAGTTCGCTTTGTAGTTTTTGTGTTCTTTAAAACTGTATTTTAACTGCAAGCTCTCAGGGTTTAGAAAATAAATGAAAGCTTCATCAAAATCTAAGATTTGTGACAACTTTTCAAATATACATTTACCCCATTTATCAGAGTTTAAATTTATCTCAAACAATGATGGTATTAGTTTTAAAGTGTGTTCAATTGTAGTTTTTGACATATTTCTCTTTTCTTGTTCTGTCGGCTTAGTAAAGCCGACCTATTTTTTTTTTAACTCCCCTCTCCTTTGGGAGAGGGTTAGGGTGAGGGATCGACCTCTACCATTTCTTTTTTTTGTAGTGTAGACTTTAGTCTACCTTTTGTTTTGGTGGACTAAAGTCCACCCTACCTATATCTTCCCCTCTGGATTGCTTCGCTTATGCTCGCAATAACAGAATATTAACATTTACCCCTAGCCGGCTGTAAGCGAGAATATTTCGTAGATTTCTTCGTCACTTAGCTCCGTAATAATCTTTTCGCCTTCGTATACTGCAAGGTCAGCAAGCTCTTTTTTAGACTTAAGCATTTCGTCGATTTTTTCTTCAAAAGTGCCTAGCGTAATCATTCTATGAACCATTACGTTTTTATCCTGACCGATACGATAAGTACGGTCGGTCGCCTGATCTTCTACCGCAGGGTTCCACCACAAGTCATAGTGAATAACGTTTGTTGCCCTGGTCAAGTTCAAACCTGTACCACCTGCTTTTAGAGAAAGTATCATAACCTTGCGTTCCGGATTGTTTTGGAAATCTTCAATCAAGGCTTCACGTTGTGGAACTGTAAGCGAGCCGTGAAAGAATGATGGTTCTGTTCCGCATTCTTCTGAGATAATTTGGGTTAAAATATCGCCCATTTCTTTGTATTGAGTAAATATAAGAGTTTTTTCGTCGTTTTCAATAATATTTTTAACCAAATCCACGCACTTTTCAGCTTTACCGGAAAGTTCTTTAGATGTTCCGCCTGATTTCAGGAATTGGTAAGGGTGGTTACAAATTTGTTTCAAAGCTGTAATAAGTTTGAAAATATTTCCTCTTCTATTTACGCCAGTAAATCCGCTAATCTTTTCCATCATTTCATTAAGTGTTTTTTCGTAAAGAACAGCTTGTGATTTAGCAAGATAACAGTAATCATTTAATACCATTTTTTCTGGTAAATCTGAGATTACATTTTTATCAGTCTTTAAACGTCTCAAAACAAATGGTGAAACAGAAAGTTTTAGCTTTGAAGCGCGTGCTTTTTCTTTGAATCTTTCAATTGGCACAGCATAGCTTTTTTGGAATTCTTTTAAAGAGCCCAGATAGCCTTTGTTAATAAAATCAAATATACTCCAAAGCTCAGTTAAGCGATTTTCTACAGGAGTACCTGTCATGGCAATCTTGATATCAGATTTAAGAGTCTTAATTGCAAGTGTTTGCGCTGTATCAGGGTTCTTGATGTTTTGAGCTTCGTCAACTACAATCATTCCCCAAGTATGGTTTTTCATTTCTTCAACATCTATTCTCATAATTGCATAAGTTGTAAGAATAACATCAAAGCTTGTATCAAGTTTTCTTTCAAGTCCGTGATATGTAGATACTTTAAGACTTGGAGCAAACATCTGTAACTCTTTCATCCAGTTACCCATTAGGGTTGTAGGACAAACTACAAGCACAGGATGTTTAAGCTTCTTTTCTTCTTTAAGCTTAAGAATAAGACTTATTACCTGAATTGTTTTACCAAGCCCCATATCATCTGCCATACAGCAACCAAAGCCTTTAGAAATATTTGTCCAAAGCCATTTGAGACCGGTTAGCTGATAAGGTCTAAGTTCGCCTTTTAAATTAGCAGGGTTCTCAACTTCAACCGGTTTTGCAAAGTCTTTAATAACATTTGCATAAGCATCGTCGTAGTTGAAATCATAGTTCTGTAACTGACCTGACATAGAGGCGTGGATAAGCTCTAATCGAGTCATTTTCTTATGATTAGCATTTACAATTTGCTCGTAAAGTTTCTTACCTTCGGTCTTATCAACGATAATATATTTTCCGTTGTATTGAATTAAACCGTCTTGGGATTCTTCAATAAGCTTGTTGAACTCTTCCAATGAAATCTTTTCATCCCCAAGTGCAACTTCGTAAGAAAAATCTAAAATATCGTCTAAAGAAATTGCACTGCTTGATACTGTATTAAAGATATTCATTAAATCATCACTTCGAGAAGCTTTAACCTTAGCATTAATAGAAGCTCTTGGAACTATAATATTTGTTAATTCTTCAGGCAAGATAACTTCAATCTGAGCTTTTTGTAAGTAATAAGCTGTTTGAGCAATAATCTTGTATACTTCATTCAAATTAAGCTCTAATGAAAGCTTGTCTTCATTTTCAAAAAGAGCTTCTAACTCAGGCATATAGCGAAGTGCGTAGTTTAATTGCTTTTCAACAATCTTGCCGATATCTTCGGTTGCTAAATCCCAGATTTTATCTTCTGTATAAAGCTGATCAATAAGAATCGTCTCACCATTATTGCGGTTTTTGATATGAACTTTTAGTTCAAATTTTTCATCAGTAAGCTTATTCACCTTGAAGAATGGAATTAAGTCATATTTTCCTAAATACAATTCATCAAACCATTGAGCAAAGTTCTCTGCTAGATCTTTCCCTTTCATTAAAGAACGTTGTTCAAGGTCTTTTAGCATATAATGACCTGATTTAATATCCTTGAAGCGATAGGCTTTTATACCTAAGAATTTATATACAAGATAGTTTAAATATTCTCTAATAAAGTTTTCAACAAAGTCTTTTGGTTTTTCGCCTTCAATGAATAAATCAGTAGGTAGATTTTTTTCAAGCTCGTTTATTATCTTAGCTGATTCTTTGTTTGAAACAATCGGTTCATATACGATTCTGAACATATCGCCGGCACCGGATTGTCTGCGTCTAACAGTTGGAACAAAATAAAGCTTTTCAATAAGCTTCATTGCAAAGTGAGTCAACTTATTAAAATATGCAAAAGTTTGTGTAAGTGATGCAAAATCAACTAATTCACCGAACCCGCCAAAATAGTCAAGAACCAAATCCAGAGGCATTTCATATCCGATTTTGCCATTCAGTTCTTTAGGAGAAAATCTGAACATTGAGCCTTTAGATTTTAGATAAAATTGAAAATTGTTTGTCGGAGTGACAAAGAAACTAAGCTTTCCATTACGATTTATCAAATAAAAATCTGTATTTCTAACAGGTGAATTTGGAGATAAAAATATCCCTTCAAACTCGTCTTCCACAAGCTGATAAATCAAGCTCAAAGTATAGCGAAAATCTTTGTTTTTAAATCCGTTAGGATTCTCGCTCAAGTTGAAGAAAAACTCATCAACATTATTCTTTTTTAATGATAAATCAATATCTAAAGCTTTTGTTTCGTTTGTCATATTTGCTCTCTTGTTTTATTAATTACTCGCTTTTTGTCTTGAGTGACCAAGAAATCAGTGACCAAGTGAATAAGAAATTAAACAACTTGATCACTTGATCACTGTATGCTTGATCACTTTATAAGCGATTCGCAATCCATTTCCTTAGGTTGTTCAATTCCCATAAGCTGAAGAACTGTAGGAGCTACGTTGCAAAGAGCTCCGTCTTCTTTAAGTTCTAAGCCTTCCGGACCATTAATTACAACAAAAGGAACTTCGTTAGTTGTATGTGCGGTCTGTGGCTTGCAAGTTTCCTCATCAACCATTGTCTCAGCGTTACCGTGGTCTGCCGTAAGAAGCATTGTAATTCCGTATTCTTTACATTTGTCAGCAATTTTACCAACACATTCGTCGACAACTTTACAAGCCTTTGTTGCAGCTGGAATATCACCTGTATGACCAACCATGTCCGGGTTAGCAAAGTTTACCAGAATAAATCCGTAGTCTTTGTTTTCGATAGCACCTAGAACTTTTTCACAAACTTCTGGAGCACTCATTTCAGGCTGTAAATCATAAGTTGCAACTTTTGGAGAAGCTACTAAAACTCTTGTTTCGTGTGGCTTTGGCTCATCAATACCACCGTTAAAGAAGAATGTTACGTGAGCATATTTTTCAGTTTCAGCTGTTCTGAATTGGTTCACACCATTAGCTTCTAAAACATCACCTAAAATATTTGTAAGTTGTGTTTTAGGGAAAGCAACCGGGAATGTGAAAGTAGCTTCATAGCTTGTCATTGTACAGTAGTAAATGTTTTTAAGTACTTTCTTTCTTTCAAAACCATCAAAATCAGTAAAGTTGATAGCCTTAGTAATTTCTCTGGCTCTGTCAGGGCGATAGTTAAAGAAAATAATTGCGTCATTGTCGTGAATTCTTGATTCCTCACCGCCAATAACAGTAGGAAGAACAAATTCATCAGTTTCGCCTTTTTCATAAGATGCTTTAACACCTGCGCAAGCTGTTTCTGCTTTTTCGCCCTCACCTAATAACAAGCAGTTATAACCTTTTTCAACTCTGTCCCAACGATTATCTCTGTCCATAATGTAGTAACGACCAATAATAGAAGCAACTTTAGGTAAGTTGTATTTAGCAAGTTCTTTTTCTACCACTTCTAGGTATTCACAAGCACTTGCCGGAGGTGTGTCACGACCGTCAAGGAAAGCGTGTACATATACTTTTGTCAAACCTTCTTTTGCTGCAAGTTGTATTAAAGCTAACAAGTGGTCAAGTGAAGAGTGAACACCACCGGTTGATACAAGACCATAGATATGTAAAGCCGAATCATTCTTTTTAGCGTGAGCTATTGCTTCTAAGAATTTTTCGTTAGTAAAGAAATCGCCGTCTTTAATCGCTTTATTGATTTTTGACAAATCTTGATAAACAATTCTTCCTGCTCCAAGATTTAGGTGACCAACTTCGCTGTTTCCCATTTGACCTTCAGGAAGTCCGACATACATTCCGTCTGCGTGGATTCTGGTAGAAACTTCTTCTTTAATAAGACGTGGAACATTAACTGGCTCAGCTAGCTTTGTTGCATCATATTTTGCAGAACCTTTAGAAATTCCCCAACCGTCCATTATGCATAATAAAACTCTGTTCATTTTATCTCCCCTTAAAACTATACTTTTAACTTGTATAGTGTATGACAAAGATAGCGCAAAGTCAATGCTCGACTTATTTGAAAGAATAAAATGAAACTAGTTTTCCACCATAGTTTTTTTCTTTAATCAGATGAAAATTATTAACATTAAGAGATTCCGAATGCTCTGCAATAATTATGGTTGTAGATTGGGCATACTTGCCCAACAGCTCAAAGATTTCATCATAAACACCGCTATAATATGGTGGATCAATGTAAATAATGTCAAAATTCAAATCTATTTTTTCCAATAACTTAAGGCTATCGCCAATTTTCATATTAGCTTTCAAACCTAATGTTTCATAATTCTTCTTTAGAATTTGTGCTATTTTGGGGTTTTTCTCAAAAACAACAACTTTATCAAACCCTCTGGAAAGAGCTTCCAGTCCCATAATTCCTGAACCGCCAAAAAGATCTAAAAAAGATTTACCATCAAAATCGCCAAGCTCGGAAAAAAGCACATTGAATACACCTTGCCTTACTTTTGACAAAGTCGGTCGTGTTATTTTCTCATCAGGAGCTTGAATTTTTCTACCTTTATATTTACCACCGGTTATTATCATTAGCTCAAATCCAATTTTTCTATTTTAACCTTGAACACACTTTCAATATCAATTCCGTTAAGAATGCCGGTGATAAGCTCTTCAGGTAAAACTTTTTCACCAAGATGAGGTAAAAGCCCTAATATATTTACATTTGAATACTCTTCAATAACTCTCGTTGTGGCAGTAAGAATTTCCTTAGGACAATCGTCCTGGATGTTATTTATAATAACACCTCTCACTTCAACCCCTTTTTCTTGCGCAGTATAAATTGAAAGTAAAGTGTCATTTATAGAATCTTCACGTGGTGAAATCACAAAAAGAGTCGGAACTTGCAATCTTTTAATCATATCAAGCGTTTGCAACGAAGGCGCAATTGGACTGAGCAAACCACAATCACCATCAATAAGAGTGCAGTCCGAGATACTTGTTATTCTGGTGTATTCATTATTAATTAATTCAATATCAATATACTCATTCTCATTTTCAGCTGCAATAAGAGGTTCTGATTTTGATTTGAAAATATATGAAAAATAAGTGTTGATATACGGATCGACCGTTTTTATAACCGTCAAATCCGGAGATTGTGTAAATCCGTTAACTTCAAGCCCTGCAGTCTGAATTGGTTTATAAACACTTGTAACATAGCCAAGACTTTGCATTGTTGCTGCAAGACCTGCTGTTAAAAATGTTTTTCCGTCTTTTTTATTACCAGATGTGATGTATAAATTTAACATAACTTAATATTACCACTTTTCTGAGTCTCAGTAAAGAGTAGTAAAAGGGCTTTTTTTATGAATTTTTGTAACAATTTATCACAAAAAGCGTTATTAAATTTTTTAATGTGGAATTAAAAAAGTATAGGAAGTATAATGGAAACATTAAGGATATGATGTCGACATTAAGAAGAAGAACCAGAGCAAAATTGAATATAGACAGTGATCAAGGTTTTAGTGACCAAGTGATCAAG
>CAYSIO010000021.1:0-10947 GCA_964431115.1 uncultured Vampirovibrio sp. | reverse complement strand
CAGCACGTGCCGCCTGGGATCGAACATGTCGTAGATCACGCCCTGGGGGATGGCGGATATAGAATTAACAAAAAATGTAGAACATAATGAAGACTTTTCAGAGGATTCAGAACATAGAAGTTATAAGTTATATAACTTCAGACGTCCTGACAAGTTCTCAAAAGATAACTTAAGAGCCTTAAGAGATATTCACAGAGAATTTTCTAAGGCTATTTCTCTTATTCTCAGCGGTTACTTACGTATGAGAGTCGAGATAGAAATCGTATCCGTTGACCAACTAACGTATGAAGAGTTTATTCGTTCAATGCCGTCTCCGATAAGCGTCGGCGTTTTTGAATTTGAACCGTTGACAGGTCAAATCTTATTAGGTATAAGCTTTGAAGTTCTTTCTTGTATCGTTAACCGTATGCTTGGCGGTGTCGGTAATATCGACGCTCAGACAAGAGAACTCACAGATATTGAAAAAGCTTTAGCAAAAAAAGTTATTAATATTATCATCCAATCTTTGGAAGATTCTTGGAATACATTAATTCCTGTTACAGGCAAATTTATAAGTTTGGATGACAATTATCAGTCTATTCAAGTTGCTACTGCCGGCGAAATCGTTGCACTTCTGACTTTTGAAGTACAAATTCAGGGAAAACACTTCGGTCTATTCAGCTTATGCTTCCCTTATCCTGTATTGGAAACAGTTTTGGGCCACTTAAGCACACAACACATTTTCCAAACAAAAGGTTTGGTTGCTACCAACGAAGAAAGAATGAAAATGATTACAAAATTAAATTCTTCTAATGTTGATTTAAGGGTTCAATTCGGTTCTTGCAGTATAACTCTTGACGATTTCTTACAATTAACGGAAGGCGATATCATTAAATTAGATAACAAAGTAACCGATGATTTAATAGTAAAAGTTAACGGTGAGAAGAAATTTTTTGCCCGTCCGGGTACTATGAAAGATAACGTCTGCGTCAAAATTACGGATGTATACGACGAGATGCATGAACTTCTCAGAAATTATTTTTAGAATAATAAAACCTGCTTTAAATAAAGGAGAAAATTAAATGGCACCAGATGATAACGAATTTAAAGAAATAGAAACAAATAATTCGGAAACGGTATCCGAAGCTGAAGAAGCAGTCGTAGAACCGACTCTTGAAATTCCGGAGACTCAAGAAGCCACTGCAAATACAGAAGAAAATACCGTAACCGTACAACCTGTACAATTCGCTTCTTTTGAAGACTTAGACCAAGTAGCCGGGCCTCAAAACCAAAATTTAAACATTCTTCTTGATGTTAAATTACAATTAACAGTTGAGCTTGGTAGAACTGAATTACCTATCAAAAAAGTTCTGGAACTTACAAAAGGTTCAATTGTTACATTGAATAAAGCTGCCGGTGAACCTGTAGAATTATTTGCTAACGGAAAACTTATCGCATATGGTGAAGTTGTTGTTATTGAAGATAACTTCGGCTTAAGAATTACACATATTACAGACCCTGCTAAGCGTCTAAATTCATTAGGAGCTTCTAGCAGCAGAAACGAAGAAGTAGTTTCTTGACTTTGAGCCATATTTAAAGTATTTTTTTAGAAGGTGCGTGACATCGCACCTTCATTAGTATCACAGATTTTTAAGGAAGAGATTATGGATTTTACAACACTAACCATTGATGTATTAAAAATATTATCTATTGTTGGCGGATATGGTATCGGAATTATACTTTTAACAATAATTATAAGAGCAGCAATGTGGCCTTTAGGCGTTTCTCAACAACGTTCTATGAGAACTATGCAAATGCTTCAACCTAAAATGAAAGCGATTCAAGAACGCTATAAAAGCGATCCGCAAAAAATGCAACAAAAAATGATGGAATTTTATAAAGAACATAAGTTTAATCCAATGGCAGGCTGTTTTCCACTATTAATCCAAATGCCAATCTTCATCTTGCTATACTCAACTTTAATGAGCCCTCAATTCATCCAAATGGCAGGAGATTCTCAGTTCTTATTCATTAAAAGACTTGATGCCACTTTAAAAACAACGGCAGGGCAGTCAGGCGACAATATTTTAGGTGTTAGCAAATATGATACATTTATGACAGGCAAAACTGCTAAAGTATACCTTCAAGGTGTTGAAGAGCCACTAATCAACGTAAAAATAGAAAAACCTAATAAAGCACTTGAAGTTCAAGGAGAGTTGGTTCCGGGTGAAAGCGTTGATTTCAAAATAAGCTTGGATAATTTAAATCTTAAATTCAGCCAGCTTGACCAAATCGAAAAAGCCGAAATTGATGTAATGGATGTTCAATCAAAAGAAACCGAACTTGTATCTTTTGAGAGAAAAGACGGAATTCTAATCGCATCAGTACCGACAAAAGAGGTTAAGACTTCTCTGCACTGGGATGTTGCTTTACTAATCGTATTATTTGCTTTGACAATGGTACTTTCTCAAAAAGCTATGATGAGCACGAACAAAAACGCTCAGCAAGATCCTGCACAAGCTGCTATGCAAAAATCTATGAACACATTTATGCCGATTATGCTTACATTCACATTTGTAATCATTCCGATTCCGGCAGGTGTTCTTTTATACTTGATTGCAAGCAACTGTTTCCAAGTATTGCAAACTATTATCATAAATAAACAGCTTGAAGCTGAAGACGCAAAAAAAGCTGCAAAAATTGATGATGACGATGTTGCAAACGCAAAACGCATTCAAGAAAAATAAGGAGCTTGGTATGAAACGAGCATTTACTTTGGCTGAAACACTTATAGCTATGGCGATTATCGGTGTAATTGCCTCAATAACAGTTCCTGCTGTTTATAACAATATTAGAGTTGCTGAAAGAAACGCTCAGTTAAAAACAGTCTATACGGATTTTTCACAAGCTTATTTATTGGCTACTCAGGATCTGGGCTACTGGCCTAAATGCGGATATTGGGATATCAATCCATATGGTGGTCATAGTTGCGTTGAAAGATACGAAGACGGTAATTGCAAAAGATATGAACTTGATAGCGGAGAAGAATGGCCGGGTGATAAAGTTAACGGTTTGTTTACCGATTGTACTGATTTTGCAGAAGCTGTTCTTAATAGGCTTGGCGCCCCTGCGCCTTGCACAGACGGAGCTCCTAGCTGTCTCGGTTATGAATACGATGGTTTTGACGATATTGTAAAAGACCAAAATTCTGATTTTGAAGACTATGACGTCAATGCAAAAACTTCAGGTGTTTCAGGATTTAACAGATCTTCAATAAATTCAAGCTATATTATTGAGCTTCCAAAAGGACCTATTATTGTAGGTTATGGTAGCGAAGCAAAAGCTTTCAATCCAAGAATTTATGCGATTGACATAAACGGTCGAAAAGGGCCTAACAGATTTGGTTATGATTTACATGCTTTTAGATCGCTCTATAAAACCGCAACTAATACTACCGAATTTGATACTTGGGGTGGCTATATTTCATCCGGCGGAGTTTATGCATCCGATGTTATTAACAACAAAACTACCGACCATAGACTAAGAAAATAAGAGGTTTTAATGCATATTTTAGAATTTGATTATGAATTACCGGAAGAATTAATCGCGCAACGTCCCAGCGAAAAGCGTGAAAATTCTAAAATGATGGTTCTGAATCGAAAAGTACACCAAATTGAACATAAAAACTTCTTTAATATTGTTGATTACTTGGATGAAAATTGTGTTTTAATTCTAAACAACACAAAAGTCATGCCTGCAAGACTCTACGGATACAAAGATACCGGAGCTAAAATAGAAGTATTTTTGCTTAAAAAATACGACGATGAAAACAGATGGGAAGTATTAATTCGTCCTTCAAAAAGGGTTCGTGTCGGTACAATTATTAAGGTGAGCGAGGAACTCTCCGTTGAAATTATGATGCCGCTTCCTGATGACGGGAAATGGGTTGTCAAAATGATTTATGAGGGAGATCTTCTTGAAATTTTACACAAAGTCGGCAACATTCCGCTTCCGCCATATATTGAAAGAAAAATGGCATCTGAAGAATTACGTCAGCTGGATTTTGAACGATATCAAACTGTTTACGCAAAAAATGAAGGTTCTGTTGCCGCTCCAACCGCAGGTCTACACTTTACGGAAGATATCCTTAATCAGCTAAAATCAAAAGGTGTTCAAATAGGATATGTTACTCTCGACGTCGGAATCGGAACTTTTAGACCCGTTAAGTGTGAAAATATTTTAGATCACCAAATGGATACGGAAGCTTTTGAAATCACACAAGAAACAGCTAATTTAATTAATAATGCAAAAGCTCAAGGCAAAAAAATTGTTGCTGTAGGTACAACTACGGTCAGGACTTTAGAATCAGCTTACAAAATATTCGGAGAAATAAAAGCTTGTAAAAGTGCATCAAACTTGTTTATTTACCCACCTTATGAGTTCAAAGTCGTAGATAAGCTTATTACAAATTTTCATCTTCCAAAATCAACATTGCTCATGCTCGTAAGCGCACTAGCTTCAAGAGAGTTTGTTTTTGAAGCTTATGCCGAAGCTATCAAAGAAAAATATCGCTTCTATAGCTACGGCGATTGTATGTTTATAGATTAAAAATTATAAGCTTATAAAATACATAAAAAAAGTATTACTTTTGTTGACACTTCCCCCCTTTTTTACTACTATAGTTATAATAGAGAAAGAGGAAGTCCAATGGTTGATAATAAATATAAGCGTGTGTTGTTGAAGATTAGCGGAGAGGCTCTTTTAGGAGATCAGCAATTTGGTATTGACCCAAAACCTGTAGAAATGATAGCCGATGAAATTCGTTCTATTTATGAACGTGGAGTTGAAATTGCTGTTGTTGTAGGTGGCGGTAATATTTTCCGTGGTATGAAAAACAGCGCAAAATTAGGTATGGATCAAGCCTCAGGCGATTATGTCGGAATGCTTGCAACAGTAATGAACGCAGTTGTTTTACAATGCGCATTGAAGAAAATAGAAGTTGATTGTAGAGTTCAAACTGCTATCGCAATTAACCAAATCGGTGAACCATATCTTCGTCATAGAGCAATCCGTCACTTAGAAAAAGGACGTGTTGTAATTTTTGCTGCAGGAACCGGTAATCCATTCTTCACAACAGATACAGCGTCTGCGTTGAGAGCTTCTGAAATCAATGCAGAAGTAATGTTAATGGCAAAAAATGGTGTTGACGGGATTTATGATGATGATCCAAGAACTAACCCTAATGCTAAAAAATTAGATAGAGTTACTTATGATGAAATCATCAAAAAAGATTTGAAAGTTATGGATACATCTGCTTGTGCATTATGTAAACAAAATAGAATTCCAATTAATGTATTTGATTTCAAAGCACAAGGTAGCTTAGTAAAAATTATGAACGGCGAAGATGTCGGAACTTATGTAAGCGTAAATTAATAATTATATATAAAGGAGAAAAATTATGTCAGAAGCTTTAGAAGAATTATTCTTGTTTGGCGAAGAGAAAATGGAAAAAGCTATTGCACAGCTTAAAAGAGAATTTGCATCAGTTCGTACAGGTCGTGCAAATCCGGCTGTTTTAGATAAAGTTGTTGTAGAATACTACGGCGCACCAACTCAATTAAGACAAATGTCACAAGTTACAGTTAGTGAAGGTACAACATTAGTAATTTCACCTTTTGATAAATCTATTATCAAAGAAATCGAAAAAGCTCTTATCAAAGCAGAATTAGGTGTTGCACCAAACAATGACGGCGCTTGCATCAGATTAAACTTCCCACCTTTAACAGAAGAAAGAAGAAGAGAAACTGCTAAAGAAGTTAAAAAATTTGGTGAAGATGCAAAAGTTGCAATAAGAAACGTTCGTCGTGATATGGTTGACGACTTGAAAAAGATTGAAAAAGATGAAAACCTTCCTGAAGATACTGTTAAAGGTAATCAAGAAGATATTCAAAAATTAACAGATAAATTTGTTGGTCTAATCGATTCTTTAGTTACTGAAAAAGAAAAAGAGGTTATGACCGTATAATGGATACAAAAAGAGTTGTAACAGCATTTGCAATTGGATTACCTGCATTATTTGCAATACTTGCAGGCGGTCTTTGGTTGCTTGCATTAGTTATGGTAGTTGTTTTTTATGCTTGCAAAGAATACGCGACAATCTTAAGAAACAAAGGTTTTCTACCGAGTTTAAAAATAATGCTTGCATCCAGTGCAATTTTTGCAGGTCTTGCGTTTTTTAACAGGTTTGATTTGATTCCGTTAGCATTTACAATATCTGCAACAATGGCTTTTATGTGGGTATTGTTCAGAGGACGTCAACCTTACATCGCAAACGTTGCAACAACTCTACTTGGTTTTGTATACTGCGGTTGGTTCCCACTCCATTTATTATTTTTAAGAAATATGGGCGGAGATATGGAAGGCTGGTTAATTCCTTCACCTCTTGGTGCAGGATACTGCGTTCTAATCCTTTTTGCAGTGCTTGTAACCGATACATTCTGCTACATCGTAGGTTGCAGATGGGGTAAGAATAAATTATCACCGGTTATTAGCCCTAACAAAACTATTGAAGGTTCTTTAGGCGGTACCGCAATGTGTATGGTATTTTCTTTGGGAATCGGCTTGTCAATAGGACTAGTTTGGTATCATGCGACGATTTTAGGCATGTTAATTGCTATTTTTGCACAGATTGGTGACTTATGCGAATCTATGATTAAACGTGACGCCGGTGTAAAAGATTCAAGCAATGTTCTTCCGGGACATGGTGGTTTTTTGGATAGAACTGATAGCTATATTTTAACAATACCGGTTGTTTATTACTATTTACAATACTGCGTAAATTCTAATATTTTTACAGATTTGTTTAAGAGTTTATTTTAGTTAAAAAATACCCTCTCCTCGTGGGAGGGCTAGGGTGGGGGCTAGTTTGTTAGAAAATATTTTTGGTGTAGATGCTAATGAAGAGCTTTTAGATAAAGCTTTGACACACCCTTCTTATACAAAGGAATTAAACTTAGATTCACTTACTAGTTATGAAAGATTGGAGTTTTTTGGTGATTCTGTATTAAAACTTTTTACTTCAAAGCTTTTATACGAAACTTATGAAAACTATCCTGAAGGAGATTTGTCTAAAATTCGTTCAATTTTGGTCTCCGATGCAATTCTTGCAGGAATTGCATTTGAAATTGGCTTAGATAAATTAATAAAACTTGGACCTGCGGAAGAAAAACAAGGCGGAAGGAAGAGAGAATCAAATCTTGCATGTTCGCTTGAGGCGGTTTTGGGAGCTTATTATCTAAGCGGTCAAGGTGAAGCTGTTGAAAGATTTATAGAAAAATACGTTTTACCTTATGCAAAAGATATTGATGAGCATTTTGAAAAATATAATGCAAAAGATATTTTGCAACAATACACACAGAGCATTGATAAAACTTTACCTGTTTATCGTACTGTTGCAGTACATGGCCCTGCTCATAAGCCTGAATTTGAAATAGCTGTTGAATGGCAAGACAGAATTATTGCAACCGCAAAAGGAAAATCTAAAAAAGATGCTCAACAGAACTGTGCTTACGAAGCTTGCAAAGTGCTTGGGGTTGTTAAGGGATAAATACCTATAATCCTTTTGTAGACTTTCATACAGTTACACAACAATATGCAACACAATTGATATTGTGTGTACCTGACAAATACCTCTGAAAAACGCAGTATAAAAGCTTTTTAATGGAAAATTGAAAATTGAAAATGGAAAGTTATTTTAAAAAAAAATTTATCTCTCCGACGGAGAGAAAAGGATTTCTTAACGAATCAAAGATGAGTTTAGAAATCCAAGAGAGGGTTTTGACCGTTCCCTCACCCGTAACTGTAATTCGCTTCGCTCATACATTTCCGACCTCTCCCTATGGAGAGGTATAGATGCTTTTGTAACAAATTCTTAATAATCAGAAATAAAAAAAGCAATTTTACAAAGTTGAAAAACTTTGTTAATATGTGCAACACAATATCAATTATGTTGCACAAAAGTGGGAAATTAGTTAATAAAAAAGGAGAATTAATTATGGGATTAAGTAAAATTGCAAGCACAGGCATGTCAAAAGTCTTGAGTAACGGTAAAAAAGTTCTTATTGAAGACGCGGTTATTTTTGGAAAATCAAGAAGAAATATTGCAGTCTTTGATAAAGAAGGGAATTTATTATCACAAAGAGTAAAGTTTTATGTCAACAGAGAACCTGAGCTTCGTGGTATGGGTACGAGATTTTGTAATACAAGAGGTTTGATTACAATTGACTCAAGAGCAAATGCGGTTAATGATTTTATAAGGATAAATAGGATTAACACGGATTATACTATTGCTCTCGATGCATATTCACCGAGTCGTTTATATCCTGATATTGATGCAAACGGTAATAAAACTGCCCTTTTTGATATATTCACATCACGCAGAGAAGCTAAAGGAGCAATTGACGGTAAAGCAAGATTCAATCTTGACGGATCGTTGGTAAAACCAACAGTTTTTTATTTGGATGACCAAAAGAAATTTTTTGATTCTGCGTATAAAGTCAAATTGAATTATCCACCAGTACATAGCCCTCATATTGATAAATGGTGTTAATAGCAATTAATTTAACAAGTTAAAAGGTGCATTATAATACACCTTTTAGCTTGTTTTTGCCTAATCGACCAAACGGATGATGTGAATTAGAGCGTGTTTTCATATAATCATAATGGTAAGTGGAAAGATATCGTTATCTCGGGGGAGAATTAAGATAATGTACGATAGACGTTGGTACGATTCAAATGAGCACGCTACAAGAGCTTTAGAAATACTTAAAGATATGGATGAAAATCAAAGAAGAGCTTTATCTCGTGATTTGACAACCGTTGTTAAACAAATTAAAGAGCTTCACGAAGAAGACGAAGAAGCTGATGTAAGCTTAGGTATTGATAGAGTCTTAGGGCTTTATAAACTATCTAACTCCCGTCGTTGGTATGACAAAGTAAGTATTCTTTCTTACGCAATGAAAACAATGTCAACATTACCTCAAGAAGATTTTTATAACATTATGGAAGGGATTGCAGTTTCTGCCGGTGCAGAATCTGTTGCATAGAGCCTTGAACACATCAAAATATGCATTTTGATGTATATTTTAGTTTTGTTATTTTATGATGTCGCATTTCTTTGACCGCAAAGAAACGCGACGCAAATTTTCAACTAATCTTTTAAGCTAGTAATGTAGCTTAAAAACTGAAAATATTTACCCCCTCTCCGAGCTCGATTTTCGTTCGCTAATCAATTGTAAAGTTCGACTTAAGCGACTGAACTCGGGCTAAATCATCAAACTTAAAATATCACGACAAGTTAAAATACATTTACCCCTCAGACAGCAGTCGCTTTGTTACTGTCTCACTTACATTGATTGCTCACTACAATAGGCTCGGAATTTGTCACGTTCCCTCTCCAGTGGGAGAGGGCTAGGGTGAGGGCTGTTTTGCCGAGCACTGTTTGAAGCACGAAGTGCAAGTTTGCGAGGCTAAAGAAATTCGGCGGGGATAAATATCTCTAAGCTTCAAGTATTATTACCAATTTTAACGTCGAAAAGATTAAACGGCTGAACGAAGTGAAGACGTAGGAGACAATTGCGTGTTTTTTTCTTTTCTTTCGTACTTTCTTTTCTTTTTTACCTCGCAAATAAAAAAGAAAAGAAAGTACAATAAAACACGAAATTTGACCTTATTATAAATCTTTCAAATAAAAAACAAAAATAACACATCAAAATGCATATTTTGATGTGTTATCTGTTCATATCTTTCATATCAACTGTTGGTGATACGCCTTTAAAGGCAAAACCTTTTGCAAAATAGAATGCACTCAAGATATTACAAATATTACCTATTATCGCCAAAGCAGACTTGGTTTTACCAAGCTTTTGCGGTAAAGCAGATGAAATTCCGATTAGTCCAAACCCTGTCATAATCCAAAGATAAGCTTTAAAAATTCCGCGAGGAACAGCAACGCAATCATTAATGTCATCTTGGTTGCGAATCGTACCTAAGAATTTATCAATAAATTCAGGTTTCTTTTTCTGCTGTGGCTGAACAGCATTTCTAAAAGTTGTGCTAGGTTGGATTGTTGATATTTTCATAATTTTGCTACTTATATTTTAGAAAAAATGGGTGTGGTGGGACTCGAACCCACGACCAATTGATTAAGAGTCAACTGCGCTACCGACTGCGCCACGCACCCATATATTTAATTTTCAAATTCGATGTGTAGCAGTCGCTAGCGAGGAGCTTCGCTCCTGCGCTACCTTACCTCTCACAAAACCTGACATTTAGTCAGCTTTTGTTCGGCAGAGTGCCACGCACCCATTTATTTTTGAGCGCTTATGAGTAAATCCTATATTTACCCACGCACCCATATTTAGTTTTCAAGATTGTTGAACTTTTGTGAACAAACCTTACGTTTACCCCTGTTTAATTTTCAACACTAATACTCTAACACAAAGCAAAAAAAAATTAAACAACAACGCAAAAATATTTTTTACGTGCATTATAATAAGTATAAAATTAAATTTAGAGAATATAATATAAGTATGAATATCTCAAAAATCCAAACACATAGTTTCAAAAACACAGCTTCACAACAAGCTCAAAAAGAGCCAAAAAAACGTGAGTTTATTGATAAAGTCCTTGGTGTTGTACAAAACCAAAGCGATGTTAATGACTGCGTAGCCGTTCCACGTGGAATTTTCAAAGCTTACCTATGGATTATGGGTGGAGCAGGCTTACTTGGCATATCAGGAGCACTACCTGCTAAATTTGCCAAAACCAAGTCAACACTTAGCGTAGTCGGAAACATTATGTACATCATAAGTGCATTTTTCTTTGCGAAACCGTTTGCGTTTAAAGGCGTTTCTCCAACAGTTAATATGAAAGAAATGAACAAATAAATTACTAGTTTTACTCGCCTTT
>CAYSIO010000020.1:0-11364 GCA_964431115.1 uncultured Vampirovibrio sp. | reverse complement strand
ATGGCTCACAAGTTGGGTGCAATGTACAGCATTCCTCACGGTGTTGCTAACGCATTATTAATTCGTCAAATTATCAAGTTCAACTCAACTGATAAACCTACTAAACAAGCTATTTTCCCTCAGTACAAATTCCCTTGTGCTAAAACTAAATACGGTCAAATAGCTGATAACTTAGGCTTAGGCGGTAAAAACGATGATGAAAAAGTTGAATTATTGCTTAAAGCGGTTGATGATTTGATGACAGCATTGAACTTACCAAAATCTATTAAAGATTTCGGTGTAAAAGAAGACGAATTCATGGCTAATCTTGATGTACTTGTAGAAAGAGCATTTGATGACCAATGTACAGGTGCTAACCCAAGATATCCACTTATGAGTGAAATCAAGGAAATCTTCCTTAACGCTTATAACGGAATCGTTTAGAATGATTAATTCAGAGGCTTGAAATACTTCAAGCCTCTGTTTTTTACCCAAATTAGAGGAATTGAGTGTGAATATACCTGAAAAAGTTATAAACCGTTTAACTCTATATCATTTTATTTTCGACAATTTGAACGAAAATGAGCAATATATTTCAAGCACAAAAATTGCTCAACTTTTAGATTTAGATGATTCACAAGTCAGAAAAGATATAAAATATTTAAATAATTCAGGGAAATGTAGAATCGGATATGAGGTCAAAAAGCTAAAACTCGCTATTGAAGAGTGTTTGGGCTTTAAACAAAGAAGAGATGCATTCATTGTTGGAGCAGGAAATTTAGGTTCTGCTTTGGCGAAATACGACAGTTTTAAAGATTATGGTTTGAATATCCTGGCAATGTTCGATAATGATGCTAAGAAAATTGGTACTATGATTAATGGAAAAGAAGTTTTTAATTTGACAAAAGTTGGGGATTTAGCTATAAGGTTAGGTGTAGATATTGCAATTCTAACGGTGCCAAAAGAGTGCGCTAAAAGTACTGCAAATTATCTCGCAGGTGCAGGAATTAAGTATATATGGAACTTTACTCCTTGTATCTTAGATGTGCCTGGTGATGTAAAAGTATGGAACGAAAACTTGGTTGGAAGTTTTTTACAGTTCGCGAATAGTAATGAGGTATAAATAAAATATGACACACGAAATAAAAATATGCATGGGAAGCGCTTGTTTCGCAAAAGGAAATCAAGAAAATTTGGAATATATTAAAGAATTCATTGAAACTAATGGTTTAGACGCAAAAATTCAGATAGCAGGTTCATTATGTGAAAACAAATGTAGTGTTGGTCCAAGAATTTATGTAGATGGAGTTGAACACACACAAGTTACAAGAAGTGAACTTATTAAGATATTAGAAGAATTAAAATAATAGGTAGATTTATGGAAAAGACTTATCCGGTATATACTTTAAAAAACGAGTGTAACGACTGCTACAAATGTATTCGGGATTGCCACGTAAAAGCAATTAGGATTCAAGGTGGAAGCGCTTCTGTTATTAACGAAAAATGTATAGCTTGCGGACATTGTGTAACTATTTGTCCTGTAGGCGCAAAAAAAGTTCGTAATGACATTGATAAAGTAAAAACTCTTTTATTAACCGGAAAAAAAGTCTATGTATCACTCGCTCCAAGCTGGGCAGGTGTATACAATTTCTCTAAAGAAAAAATGATAGCAGCTCTTAAAAAGCTTGGTTTTGCAGGAGTAAGTGAAACTGCTCTAGGAGCTCAAGAAGTATCTATTCAAACAGCTAAAATGCTTAACAAAGCAGGCGCAGGGTTGTATATTTCTTCAGCTTGTCCTGTTATTGATGATTATATTAGAATGTATAAACCTAAATTTGCAAATTGTATTACACCGATTGCGTCTCCGGCACTTACTCACGCTTCACTTTTAAAAGACGCTTTTGGAGAAGATATTTCAGTTGTATTTATAGGACCTTGTATTGCGAAGAAAAACGAAGCAGATAAACGCCCTGAATTAATATCAGCAGCTTTAACTTTTGACGAACTAAATTATTGGTTAAAAGAAGAATTTATTGACGTTGACAAACTTGATACAAATGAAGATTGCAAATTTGTTCCGGAATCAGCTTACGAAGGCGCTCTATATCCTCTTGAAGGCGGAATGAATGAAACTATCAAAAGAGTCGGAATAGATAACAATGACGTCACTTTTATCGGAGTAAGTTCACTAGAAGCTTTTGATAAATCACTTCAAAATGTTAAGCCTGAAAAAATTACTAATAAAATATTTGTAGAAGCTTTAGGTTGTGCAGGCGGTTGTATTAATGGACCTTGTTTATCAAGTGAAAAATCCAGAATCTTAATAACTTCTGATATATATGCAAATACAAATTATAGAGAAGAGATTCCAAAAGAACCTAAAAAAGTTGTATATGAAGATTATCTTCCATCACCTGTTCAAAAAATAGAATTCTCTATTGAACAAGTTACAAAGGCTTTGAAGAAAATTAGTAAACACAAAGAAGAAGACGAATTAAATTGTGGCGGTTGTGGTTATGGCAGTTGCAGAGAATTTGTTAACGCTCTTATTGCGGGTAATGCAGAAACTTCCATGTGCGTTTCATATATGAGAAAAATTGCGGTTAGAAAAGCGGCTGCGATGCTTAGATGTATGCCTTCAGCAGTAGTTATTGTTGATTCAAATATGGAAATTGTGGAAGCAAATGATTCTTTCGAACAAATGTTTTTAGGAGAAATGTATGAAATTTTTGCTTCTCGTCAAGACGGACTTACCGGTGCATCTTTGGATAGAATAGTTCAGTTTAGTGATTTGTTTAAATCCGCATTACTGACCGGTAAGGATATTCACCAAGAGCATTATGCTTTGGATGATAAAATTTATGATATTAATATCTTTACAATTGAAGATAATGAGCTTGTAGGTGCGGTTATTTCAGACGTTACTAAATCTGAAATTGACAGAAGCAAGATTGCGAAAAAAGCTCGTGAAGTTATCACAAAAAATATTGCAACGGTTCAAGAAATTGCAAGTTTATTAGGTGAACACATGGTTGAAACAGAAATGCTTCTAAACTCAATTGCAGAAGGTTATGATTCAACTATAAGTGAGGATAAAAAATAACAATGTTTATTGATATTGCTTGTGCTCAGAAAAAAAAATATAACCAAAACGCATATGGAGATTTCTTCACGTCAACAAGATTTCCTCATATGAATCGTGTTGTTGCAGTGCTTTCTGACGGGCTTGGTAGCGGTATTAAAGCTAATATCTTGGCTTGTATGACATCTACAATGCTTCTTAAATTTTTGGAAAATAACTCAGATATTGAAAATTCTTGTGAAATTATTATGAACTCCCTTCCTGTTTGTAAAGTTAGAGGGATAAGTTATTCAACATTCTCAGCAATCGACTGCTACGAAAACGGCAGAGCAAAAATTGTTGAAGAAGGGAATCCGGATTTTATTTGGATAAGAAATGGAGAGGTTCTTAAACCGGAATATCAAACTATTGAATCTAAAGATTTTAAAAACAGAAAAATGAGAGTCTATAATATTAAATTAGAAAAATATGATAGAATTATTTTTTGCTCTGATGGTGCTACACAAGTTGCAATGGGCACAAAGGCCTTCCCTCTTGGACTTGAAAGAAACGGTTTAATTAAGCTTATTTTGAACAAACTTGAACAAGAACCAGAAATATCTTCGAAAGATTTGAGTGATTATCTTGTGCGCCAAGTTCAATTAATTGCTCCTAATAAAGAGTTGAAGGATGATACTTCGATTGTATCTTTATACTGTCGTGATCCACGCGAATCTTTAATATTTACAGGACCACCGTATCACCAAGAAAAAGATAATTATTACGCAAAAACTTTTATAGAATTTAAAGGTAAAAAAGCTATTTCCGGCGGTACCACTGCCAATATAATTTCAAGAGAATTAAATATTCCTGTTACTGCTGATATGAGTACAAATTCAGGAAAACTACCGGGATTGTCACTAATGCAAGGCGTTGATTTAGTAACAGAAGGTATTTTGACCTTAACTAAAACTCTTGAATATTTAGAAAGCGGTAAGCCTGAAAAAAATGCAGCTAAAACTTTAATGGATTTTATGTTAGACTCAGATTGTATAAACTTTCTTGTAGGTGCACAAATGAATAAGGCGCATTACGATCCTAATCTGCCTATTGAGATTGAAATCAGAAAAAACATAATAAAACAAATTGCAAAAGTTTTAGAAGATAAATATTTAAAAAAAGTAAATGTACAATTCGTATGAGGTATTAAATTATGGAAAAAATTTCGGTTAAAGTATGCTTAGGAACAACTTGTTTCGTAATGGGCGGAAGTAATCTTCAAGAATTAAATGACATTATTCCTCACAAGTATGGTGACAAAGTTGAAGTTGCGGGATCTCCTTGTCTTGGACTTTGTTCCATTAATTGGGAGTATTCTAAAGCTCCTTATGTTAAAATAGATGAGGATGTTGTTTCAGAAGCAACGGTTGAGAAAGTATTGGAAGCTATAGATAAGAAATTAGGATTATAATAATGAGTAACGTAGGACAAGCTATACACATAAAAAAAGAAATATTAGTTAGAATTATAAAAGCATTTTTATCAGATGATTTTGAAGAACAAGCAAGGCTTATACCTTATGATATGAGACCAAAAGGTATGGAAGTTCCTTATAGATGTTGTGTTTATAAAGAACGTGCAATTATTAAAAACAGAGTAATTGCAGGTCTTGGTTATTCTATCGAAGAAGATGATGAGACAGCTTCTTTGGCAAAATATGCTAAAAAAGCCGTAGAAAGAAAAGCAATTGATGAAAAACATTTAACAGTATTGCAATCCGCTTGTAAAGGTTGTAACTCAAATAAAATCTATGTTACAGACCTTTGTCAAGGCTGTATTGCAAGACCTTGCATGTCATCTTGTAAATTTGGTGCGATTTCTGTTGTAAACGGTCGTTCCGTAATAGATGAAACTAAGTGTAAAAAATGTCAGATGTGCGTTAAAGCATGTCCATATAATGCAATTGTAAAAATTTCTGTACCTTGTGAGGATGCTTGTCCTGTAGGAGCTATCAAAAAAGACGAAACAGGCTTTGCAAGTATTGATTATGATAAATGTATAACTTGTGGTAAATGTATTTCATCTTGCCCATTTGGAGCTGTTCATGAAAGAAGCCAGATTATTGATATCTTAAAAGCTATGAAAGAGGGTAAAAAAGTTATCGCTATGATAGCTCCTGCAATTGCCGGTCAATTCCCGGGTAATATTTATCAGTTAAAGACTGCAATTGTTCAAGCAGGATTTTCGGATGTGTATGAAGTTGCACAAGGTGCGGATATCACTGCCAATATTGAAACAAAAGAATTTCTGGAACGTATGGAAGAAGGTCATAACTTTATGACAACATCTTGTTGCGCAGGATATAATCAATTAATTAAGAAACATCTTCCGGAAATTAAGCCTTATGTTTCTACAACAGGAACTCCAACCTATTATATTTCCGAAATTATAAAGAAAGAAATTCCTGATGCGGTTACGGTATTTGTA
This sequence comes from uncultured Vampirovibrio sp., assembly GCA_964431115.1. GTDB lineage: Bacteria > Cyanobacteriota > Vampirovibrionia > Gastranaerophilales > Gastranaerophilaceae > CAG-196. The sequence goes on along the minus strand of CAYSIO010000020.1, from coordinate 5,837 downwards.
AGCCCTTGTGTTGCAAAACGTTCTGAAGGTTATGATAATCCAAATGTTGATTATGTTATGAACTTTGAGGAATTAGGTGCATTATTTGTAGCTAAGAAAATCCAAATTACCGAATGTGAAGAAGGCAAATATGCTGTTGAATCTTCTAAACACGCTCGTAATTTCGGTTTTACCGGCGGTGTTGCAGATTCCGTTAAAGCTTCTTTGAGGGATGATTCGGTTATTAACCCTTGTGTTATTAACGGTTTGAACAAAGAATCAATTAGACAACTTAAAAAATATGCTACAAGCGGTCAATGTGAAGGCGGATGTAACTTGATTGAAGTTATGTGCTGTGAAGGAGGCTGTATTGGTGGTAATGCTAACTTAAATAACCAAAAAACAGCTAAAAAACTTATTGATGCACTTGCGGCAGAAAGTAAAGACATCGAAAAAATTTAATTTAATACCAAAAAATAAAAAAGAGTCTTGAGTTATTTGCTCAAGACTCTTTTTCCATGAGTTGATAAAATCTGAAAAAAGGTTACAATAAAAGTATGGAAGTTTCATATGATAAATATTCCCTGATGGTCAATGGGAAGAGAGTGTTTATAAAAAGCGGTGCATTTCATTATTTCCGAACCCCTGGAGAAGAAATGGCCAGAGACCGCTTTATGAAAATGAAAGCCGGTGGATATAACACTGTAGATATCTATTTTAATTGGAACTATCATAGTATTAGACAAGGAGAATACGATTTTACGGGGATTAAAGATGTAAGAAAAGTCCTCAAAGCGGCACAAGATGTCGGACTTTTTGTAATCGCACGTCCTGGCCCGTTTATTAACGCAGAAGTTAATGCAGGAGGTCTTCCTTTCTGGCTCCTAAGGATGGAAGATGTTATACCAAGAAATCGTATCGGCACGGAATATCATTATTCAGAAAAATATATGGAATATATTGCAGAATGGTATGACCATATAATTCCAATTATTAAAGAATTTGATAATGTAATTCTTTTCCAAATAGAAAATGAATATGCTACAGATACTATGGAAGAAGATTATATGCGCCAATTATACAAAATGGCACGTGATAGAGGCATGACTTGTCCGATTTTCCATAATGATGCATATTTTGCAGGACTCTGGGCAGACTGTGTAGATATTTATGCGCTCGATTTATATCCATATATAAATCCTAATCAAAATTGGAAACAAGATAATTTCTGCTTTGATACTTTGGATAATGTTGAAGATATCTTCCGTTGTGCAAAAGAGAATTCACCACCGTTTGTAGCAGAAATGCAATCCGGTTGGTTTGATAAATGGGACGGTTCAGGATACCGCCATATAAGAGAAGCTTTGGGTGATGAGCATATTAATATCATGACAAAAACTGCTCTTTCTCAGGGTGTCACCTTGTTCAATCATTATATGGTTGCTGGCGGTACAAATTGGGCAGATTTAGCTTGTGATGAGGTCTATACAAGCTATGAATTTACGGCTCCTTTAGATGAATTTGGTGTTCCGCAAAGTAATTATTTCAAGGCTAAAGAGCTGAACTATTTCTTAGATTCGTTTGATTTGACCTGTACAGAGCCTAAAGATTTCGATTTCTATCAAGAAAACATTTATGCAAAAATGCGCCACGATAATATCAATAACTGTGATTGGCTATTTTTACGTAATATGAACCCTGAAACAACTGAGGTAAATTTACCATTTTGCAAAACTGTCGTTTTAAAACCTTATGATATGAAGATTTGTGCTGTTAATCTAAATCTTAAAGGCTGTGAAATAGAATTTTCTGACATAGAAATTTTTGCAAGATTACAAAATGAAGAGGAAGAGACAATTTTCTTGTTAGCTGATAAAAATGCAAATTTGTATATAAAAGATTGTGAAAAACTTTCCGGTGACAGAAAGAATTATGATAATTTTACAATGGAACGTGATGGCAAGAAAACTCAGTTTGTGTTCTTGAATAAGGAATTAGCTGATAAGAGCTGGCTTTTGGGCGACAGAATGATTTTTAATGCTGATTATGTTTTGCCAAACGGAGTTGTTGCAGTAGAAAAGAATACAGAAATTGCATATTATGATTTGAAATATAAATTCTCAACAAAAGCTTGTATCGTCGGTGATTTCTGGGATTTTGTAAAACAAAGAACTCTTGATATTTCAAAAGTTGAGTATTGTGCACCGGAAATTGATTTGGGCTATGATTATTCAAACTGGAAGAAAATCGGAGAAAAAACAGATTCACTTACTTGTGAATTATATGATGAGTTTGTTTGGTATAAAACGAAAATTCCAAGAAGTTTAACAGAGCTAACTTTAAGTGCCAGACATCTTTTTGCGGTTTATATTAACGGCAAAGAAATTCTTAACAGAAACAGCTATAAGATAGAAAAATTGCAAGATATTCCGGAAACAATTAGCGTTCCTCTCTGTGAAAGAATTTTGACAGAAGAGGAAAATGAACTGACAATTCTTGTTCAGAATTTAGGTTTTGATAAAGGTTTTTCCGGTGATACAAATAATCCAAGAGGGCTTGTAATTTGTGAAACAACACCGAAAATACCGTTAGAATTTAGTGTATGCGAAAAACTTTCTATTGAACGCAGAGATTGGCGTGAGAGTGAAAATCCTTATTTAGCAAAAATTACTGCACACTTTGATGTTGATTTTAAAGATAACGAATTTTTTGCTAAATATATTTCATTAGAAGATTTCAAATGTCGAAGAGCAACAATATTTTTGAATGGTATAAAAATCGGTAGATATATTAAACGCACAAATGTTCAAGAGAAATTCTATTTGATTAATGAATTTTTGAAACCGCATAATACTCTGGAAATTGTTGTTTGGGCGAAAGAGCGAAATACTAAATCTCTTTGGGGCTTTAAATTCGACCTAAAAAATGTTAAAATAAAATTAGGTACATTTAAGAAATATCAGCTGTTTAAATAATATATGAGGTGTTTTAATGGTCGTAGTTCCGGAATTTTTAATTAAAAGAATCTACCAAAAAGGTTCTTTGAAAAAAACTGATGACGGCGCAAGTGTTGTGCTTAAAAATGTACTGGGTCCAGGCTTTATTAGCGGTTTTAATTATGTTGAGATTAATGGCGTTAAGTATGAGCCTAAGGATGTTAAATTTATTACAAATGGACAGGAACTTTTGGGAACTGATGTTTCTGAAGCAAATCCAATTGCTTTTCGACTCGGACAAAGCGGGACTCTTGTAATGTCAGGTCAAGCTTCAGTAGTAGAAGGTTCAAATAAAATTGTTATAGAGGCAATGAATCCGGAAGCAGGAAAAGTTGTTTTATCTGTTGAAGATGTTGTGTAATAAATAGCCAAATATCCTTGACTATAAGCTTTTTCTTTGCGATTATTGATAATACTTGGAGTATTTATTTTCAGGAATTTGTATCAATTTTAGCGAAGGGAATGTTTTTATGTTGAATGGAAAAACGATATTAGTTACAGGTGGAACAGGGAGTTTTGGTAAAAAATTTATTGCGACTGTATTGAAGAAGTATCCGAATGTAAATAAGATTATTATCTATTCAAGAGATGAATATAAACAGTTTGTAATGTCAAATATGCCTGAGTTTAAGCCTTATGAAGATCAGTTAAGATATTTTATCGGTGATGTCAGAGATAAAGAACGTATGATGAGGGCTTTTGAAGGAGTTGATATAGTGGTTCATGCAGCTGCATTAAAACAAGTTCCTGCTTGTGAATATAATCCTTTTGAAGCGGTTAAGACAAATATACACGGTGCTCAAAATATAATTGATTGTGCCATTGACAAAGGTGTAAAAAAAGTCGTTGCACTTTCTACAGATAAAGCTTGTGCGCCTATTAACTTATATGGTGCGACTAAATTATGTTCGGACAAGTTGTTTATCGCAGGTAATGCATATTGCGGAGGTAAAGATACTAGGTTTGCAGTTGTCAGATACGGCAACGTAGCAGGTTCTCGAGGCTCTGTAATTCCGTTCTTCCAGAAGTTGGTAAAAGAAGGCGCTAAAGAATTGCCTATTACTGATATGAGAATGACTCGTTTTTGGCTAAAACTTGAACAAGCTGTAGAAATGGTACTTGAGGCGATTGAGCATATGCAAGGCGGTGAATTGTATGTCAAAAAGATTCCTTCAATGAGAATGCCTCAACTTGCTGAGGCGATTGCTCCACATTTAGCAGTAAAAGAAGTCGGTATAAGACCGGGTGAAAAAATCCATGAACAAATGATTACAAAAGAAGATGCACCAAATACGATAGAGTTTAATGATTTTTATATAATTCTTCCGCAAATTGATTTAGAAAATATTGAGCATAAATATCCAAATGCCAAAAAAGTTGCGCCGGATTTTGAGTATCATTCTGGAAATAACGATAGATGGCTAACAGTAGAAGAGATGAAAAAGCTGATTAGTGAAATCTAGGTGATAATAATGAAAACATACGCTTACGGTAAACAAAATATAACAGAAGCTGATATCCAAGCTGTAATTGAAACCCTTAAGTCGTCCTATTTAACCTGCGGGCCAAAAGTTAAGGAGTTTGAACAAGCAATTTGCGATTATACAGGGGCTAAATATGCCGTCGCAGTGAATTCCGCAACATCAGGACTTCATATTGCAATGATGGCTGCGGGGGTAGGGGCAAATGATGAAGTAATTACTTCTCCTATGACATTTTTGGCTAGCGCTAATTGTGCAAGATTTTGTGGCGCTGATGTTAAATTTGCTGATGTTGAAAAAGAAACTCAAAATATCGATTATAAAGAGATTGAAAAACAAATTACATTGAAGACAAAAGCAGTTATTCCTGTGCATTTTGCAGGGCAATCTTGTGATATGGCTAATATTTACGAAGTGGCTAAAAAACACAATTTATATGTAATTGAAGATGCTGCACATGCAATCGGATCAGAATATAAGGGGAAAAAGGTCGGATGTTGTGAATTTTCTGATATGACCGTATTTTCTTTCCACCCTGTAAAAACTATAACAACAGCAGAAGGTGGAGCGGTTGTTACTAATAATAAAGAGTTATACGACAAGCTTTGTGCGTTTAGAGCTCACGGTATGCATAAAGACGGTGATATGGTGAATACTTGGGAATACGAGATGCGTGAATTAGGCTATAACTATCGTATGACTGATGTTCAAGCAGCATTGGGTATTTCGCAATTAAAAAGATTAGATGATTTCAAAAAACGCCGTAGAGAAATAGTTGAATATTATAATAAAGAATTAAATCTTCCTCATTTGATTGAGAAAGATTATTCTAATGCTTGTTTTCACTTATATCCGATTTTGGTTGAGGATAGAAAGAAGTTCTATTTTGATGCAAAAGAAGTCGGTTTGTATTTGCAAGTACATTATATACCTGTTCATACTCAGCCTTATTATAGGGAATTAGGCTATAATTGGGGTGATTATCCAAATGCTGAAGAATATTATAAGCATTGCATTTCTCTACCTCTGTATCCTGAACTTACTTATGATGATTTAGTTGAGATTGTAAAAAGGGTTAAAAGCATTCTTTAGGAATATATTTTGTTGGTTTTTACTTTTTTCTTAAAAAAGAGAATGTAACTTTATAACCACATCTTAATTTTTGTTTTAAATTCATAAATTTATACATTTGAAAATATAGTTTCCAAATTTTGAAATAAGAAGCTTTTTGGGGCATTCTGTCAAAAAAACATTTTTTTAATAAAAATTTAATATATTTTTTATATTGTTTTTTAAAATAATTATAGTGTTCATGAGATTTATATTTATCAAGTAAATCATAGAAATGCTGTAAAACCATTGGTAACTTAAAAACTCTATC
>CAYSIO010000019.1:0-11562 GCA_964431115.1 uncultured Vampirovibrio sp. | reverse complement strand
ACGGCATAAATTTTAAAAACTTTAATAATTTTTACAAATTTTATACTTTAGTTGGAAAAAGTTTATACCGAAGTCTGTATAAACTAGGTTTTATGTTAATTTTTGTAAAAATAAAATACTGTTTTAGCAAAAAATTTCTTTACATGCTTTTATATACATGAATAGATTAATTAAAAGGAAAACGTATGCGAATCCAACAGATTGATAGCACTAGAGGCAATTATTTTAAACATAGCCATATTAAGACAAAGACCATCACGCCAAATTTTAAGGGCGTTCAAGAAATAGAGAATAGCTACGACAAAAAAATAAAAGATCTTGGTTGGTGGAAAAAGCACTTTACAAATGCGAAAAAAACCCTAAATTTGCAGAAAAATGCAGAAATATTAGGTTATGCAAAAGCTCAAGAAGTCGCTAGAATAGAGATGCTAAAAGACTATGAAGAAATAAGAAAAGCTCTGCGAGAAGCTCAACAAAACCATGAATCTCAAGAAAAAATTGATGCTTTGACATTAAAAGCAAAAGAAGCAGAAAATATACTAAAGATACAAGAAGAATTAACAAAAGTAAAAGAAAACAGAGGTTGGGATAGAATTGCCGGTTACGACACTGAAAAAGCCATTCTTTCTTCCGAATTTATACAAGGTGTCGGGTTAGAAAAAACCGGTCAAGAAGTTATTCTTCCAAATGGAATTTTATTCTTCGGACCAACCGGAAACGGAAAAACAACTTTTGCTAAAGCCTTTGCAGAACAAGCACAATGTCCTTTAATTGAGGTTGATTCAATAGACGAAGCAGACTTTTTGGAAGATTTGAATAATGCACTGAAAGAATCGAAAAAAAATTACAAAAAAAACAATGTTCGCTCAATAATTTTAATAGATGAATTCGAAAAATATGGATTGGATGGAGAAAAAGGTGGAAACAGAAAAAATGTAGCAAATCTAAAAAGTATAATGCAAGCCTGCTCGGATAAATACAAGGCAACACTTTTCTTAACAACAAATAATCCGCTGGATATTGACCCAATATTATTGGTGGATAGTAGAGTTCCTGTAAGAGTATTTCTTGATCCACCGGATAGAAATAATGCAGATAGAGTCTTCCATTACTACTTAAAAGGCAAAACAACTAATAACATTAATACTAACGAATTAATTAATGAATTATTTGAAAATCAAGGTGAAGGAGCTTACAGTAATTCTCGCATCAAAACAATTGTAGAAAGTTGTTTTAAAGAAGCAATGAATGCAAAAAGAACTCTTACCGAAGGGGACTTAATCCGAAAAATTAAGGAAACATTACCTGATATTAAAAAAGCTCATTTAGAAAAATATAAATATGAAGTAAAAGAAATCGTTGGTATCATAAAATAATAGGACTATTATATGAAAGCTAGTTTGGTTAGTTTCAAAAAAAAAGAAAATGCAAAAATAAATTCAGCCTACTCTATTCCTACGAGTCTTGGATTAATAGGACTGGGTACAGGCTGTGGTTATGGAACTTTTAAACTGGGGCAAGAAAGAGAAATTACCGATGCTTTTATTAAAAATGAAGAAATAATAAAAACTGCTGAAATAAAAAAACAAATAGAAAAATTTGAAAACGACTTTTTTAATACATTTGAAAACAGTGATAGATATCTTCAATTTATGGAACAGGATGATGCTTTTGAACTGTGGCAAGATAAGAAGAACCAACTTGAAAAAATTTTTACCAAAGAAGAAATAAAAGAATTTAAAGACAAAATCAACAATATAAAAACTACAATTGAAGAGAATACAACAAAAAAGACAAAAAATATTAAAAATAATCTATTTACACATAAATTAAAAAAACTTAGAACCGGTGCGGCTATTGGTATAGGTTTGGCATCAATATTTTTATTGGAAACAAAACTCTCCGATAAAAAAGAAAAACCAAATACACCTTTTTTAACGATTTCAACTTTAATTGGAGCAATTACCGGCGGAATCTATCATTATGCAAATATTTCTGAAATTAGAGATGCAATCAATAAAAATATTAATCCTCCGGAATTTTCTTTTATTGAATTAGAAAAAAAAGTTGAAGGAGATTTTTTTAAAGAATATTCTAAAAAAGTTATAGACGAAAATCGTAAATTTCCGGAACATTTAGAAAAATTTGAACAAAAAATAAATAGTTTTATAGATGGCAAAATGAATAGAGAAAATTTCTATGGTTCAAAATTTGAAGAACTAAAAGAACGTATAGCTATAGAAAAACAGAAATTTATGGATGAATCATTAAAAAAAGCTGAAAATTTGAATAAAACATTAGATAAACAAATGCTAAAAAAAATTGGAATCGGAACTGCAATTGGTATCGTTACAGGTATATTAATCACAATAATTAAAAATACGAAAAATAATAAGAATTCATAATATGAAAATATCATCTATAAATAAAAGTACTGATGTAATATCAAAAAGGGCGACTTTTTTAAACAGCTTACAGCAAACAAGTCACGATAATAATCTTATATTCAAGGGGCAGCAATACTCGTTCGGATATTTTACGGATAAAGAAATTACAGATACTTATAAATATATGAAATATTCCGACTCTGAATGGAGAACAAGAGCTGAAAGAGACTTTATTAATTCTACATCATTCTTTAAATATGTCTTTTGGGGTGGAGCTGAACAAATAGAAAAACACCTTAATGAAATGGCTAAACTAAGGGCAGGGCTTAAAGAACAAGAAAAGCAAGATATTTTAAAAAAAGAAGAATTACGGAAAATAAACGAAAAATTAGCAAAACAAAAAGAATTAGAATCTGCAAAAAGAGAATTTCAGGATGGATTCATAACATTAATAAACCTTGAAAACGAAGGTAAAGAAATTCAAATCCCAAACGGAATCCTTATCGAAAGAAATAGCGAGGAGTCAGTCAAAAATTTTATTAATTGGGCAAAACAACCTTTCCCGTTTTTCTTAAAGGAAATAGAATATACTAATAATGAAATTTCTACCAAAGCTGATGTTTTCCAAGACACTTTTTTAAAAACATTAAGTGAAACATTAAAATCTTCAAAAGGAAATTTCGAAAAAGAAGACAAAAGAACCTTACTTCATATTCTAAACTTTGAACATCTTGGAGAAGAAAATCCGGCAAATAAACAAATTATTGCAACAATGAAGTCATTAATGTCATCTTGCGCAGACAAATATAAGTGTACAATCTTATTAGATATTCCAAAACAAAAACTGGAAAAAATTGATCCTATTTTATTAGTCGATAGTAGAATTCAACTGAAATTAAAACTTTAAATATCAACTTTTTGTTTATAAAATTCAACTTTTTCTTTATTTAAATTTGGCTGAACTTTTTCAATTGCATCAATAAGCATTTTTTCAGAGATTCTTACTCCTGCTTGAAAAGCTTGTCTCGCACTTTCTTTAATAACCAATTGGTTTATCTCGGCAGCAGTAAAATAATTTGTTTTTTGAGCTAATTTTTTATAATCAATACCAGGTTCAGCATATATATCACTCAAACCACGTTTAAACAATTCTTCACGAGCTTCCGAGTCCGGAGGAGAAACAAAAATAGTTTTATCAAAACGTCCGACTCTTTTTATTGCGTCGTCTATATTTTGAGGCTCATTAGTTGCTGCGATAACAAAAATTTCTTTTTGAGCACAGTTATTTAATTGTTGCAATAATTCAGTGATTTGCGTGCTCGCCTCTCCGCTACCAAGAAATGTTCTTTTAGGTGCCAGGGCTTCTATCTCATCAATGAAAATAATCGCCGGAGCATTATATTCAGCTTGTTCAAAATATTTTCTAATATTTAAAGTTGATTCCCCATGATAAGAACTCAAAATATCAGAAGGTTTTATCATTATAAAATATCTTCCACTTTCTTCTGCAAAAGCTTTAGCAATAAATGTTTTACCGGTACCCGGCGGTCCGTATAGCAACATACCATTTATAGGGTCTAGGCCATATTTTTTAGCTAATTCCGGTTTCTTTAAAGGTATGATAACATCATTTATTAAAGTTTCTTTTAGTTCTTTCATGCCGGCAACTTTTTTAAACCCCTTTAATTCAGCTTTATCTGCTTCCTGAAGCATTATACCGGCAGAATCAGAAATAGAAACTTTTTTTCGATATTTTTCAATATCATTTTTTGATAAAGATGGTTTAATTTGCTTTATTGCTGTCAAAAGGTCAGACATAGTAATATTACGTTCCTGAGACAGAGCTTTTTTTGCTGCATCATTGACAATTGTTTTTATTTCATCAGCAATATAATTTACCGTTTTCAGAGCTAATTTTTTATAATCAATATTTGAATCACAAGGTCTATTCTCTAATTGTTTTCTAAACATACCAGCTCTCGCGATTAAATCCGGAGGACCTACAAAAACTTTTTTATCTATTCTTCCGGGCCTTTTGACTGCTGAATCTACTTTTTCCGGATTATTAGTTGCTGCAATAACAAAAATATTGTCTTTTGACAGAGAGTTCATTTGCTGCAATAATTCATTCACTCTTTCAATCGTATCTTGAGTACTTGAGTCTGATTCCTTAAACTCTCTGTTCGGAGCAATGCCTTCAATTTCATCTATAAAAACTATAGAAGGAGCATTGCTTCTTGCTTGTGAAAAAACATTTGCTATAGATAAAGTTCCGACTCCTTGATAAGGTGAAGCTACATCTGAAGCTTTAATTTGATAAAAATTTCTGCCACATTCTTCAGCTAAAGCTTTAGCGATGAAGGTTTTACCACATCCCGGTAAACCGTGAAGCAAAACACCATTAGCGGCATCTAAACCATAACGTTGATATTTTGCTTTATTTTTAATCGGTTCAATAACGCATTGTCTTAATTCTTCTTTTAAGTCGTTCATTCCAATAACTTTCGAAAAGCCATAGCTTCCCGTTTTAAAAAAGTCCGCAATAGAATTGTTACCATTTTGCAAAGCAATGTCTTTAGGTGTTTTTTGGGCTAAATTTTTTGAATAAAGATTTGCATTTGCATCCATTATCCTGGAAAATAAATGCACATTACCACTTCTTGCGAATTTATGAGCCAGCGCATCTCCCATATTATTTTGAGAGTCTACATCCAACCCTAATTTTATAAGTTTTACTAAAATCTCTTCATTTTCAGTATAAAAAGCAGGATTTTCACCTAATCTATTTTTCAAATTGACATCAACTTTAGATTCAACAAGAAAATCAATCAACTTGGAGTTTCCTAGCTTTATAGCTTTGTGTAGATATGTGTCACCATTATTATTTTGTTGGTTAAAATTAACATTTTGTTTTTTTAAAATTTCCAGTATTTGTAAATTTTGCGTCTTAAATATAGGAGTTTCATTATAATGATCAGGTGTATCCGGCAAAACACCTTTCGTCAAATAAAAATTCAGCAAGTCTATATTATCTGCTTCCACTGCATAATGTACTAAATTTTCCCCATTGCCGTCAACAGCATTAAAGTTTGCTCCTTTTTCATAAATTTTAGAAAGTTTTTCCTTATCATTCCAAATTAAATGAACAAGACTATTGCCAAAAATATTCTTTGAATTTAAATTGACATTTTTGGATAATAAATAATCAAAAATTTCATCATTATTTATGGATTTCATTATTGGATTTATAGCTAAAGCATCCTGAGCATCTAAATTTGCGCCAAGCGAGTAAAAATGTTTTACGACATCCAATCTGTTATTATCAACAGCAACAGAGACCGGAGTATTACCTTTTAAATCTCTTTGATTAACATTTATATATTCTGATAAATAAGAAACAACATTCAGACTTGCAATTGCAGCTGCAACATGAAGCAGAGATTGACCTTTGTCATCTAAAATTTGTAAATTTCTAATCCCCTTAATATCTTTCAAAGTGCCATACTTAAGCATCTTGGTATATTTTGCAAAATGACTATTACCAAAACTTATTTTCTGTTTATAGCTATTTAACGAATTATTATTTAAATCTACGCTCGTAATTAACATATGATAATCCCTTTCTAATTATAAAATCTCTAAAAAAAAAATTTGCGCAATACTTAAAATAATAAAGAAAATTTTTACAAAACTTTAAAATCCGGTTTATAAAAGAAAAAGAAATACTATTTTTTATTTACATTTTAAACAATTTTCACTAAAATAATATATAGAAAAGGGGTATCTATGGCAGAAAAGAAAAGAATTTTAATTGTTGATGATGATACGGAAATAAGAGATTTGCTTGAATTTGACATAGCTTCAAGCGGATATTTTGTTGACACGGCTTCTGACGGCATGGAAGGACTGACAAAAGCTCTTAATAATAAGTACGATTTAGTGCTTTTAGATGTCATGATGCCTAAGATGAACGGATTTGAAGTCTGCAAAAATATTCGCGCTGCAAAAATCAATGTTCCGATTCTTATGCTTACGGCAAAAGGCACTATCGGCGACAAAACAAGCGGCTTTGACAGTGGTGCGGATGATTATTTGGTAAAACCGTTTGATATTCAAGAAGTTCTTTTAAGAATTAGAGTTCTCTTAAGAAGAACGGAGCCACAAGTTGAGAATCTCGGTTCAACAGAAATCCTTGAAGCAGGCGAAATCGAAATTTTACCGGACACTCTGGAATGTATTATTCTTAACAAAAAGGTTAAACTTACACCGACCGAATTTGAAATTCTTTACTGCTTAATGCAACATTTTAACAAAGCTGTTACTTTAGCAACGCTTCTTGAAGAAGTTTGGGGATATGACAGGGATGAAGATGTTCGCATGCTTAGAGTTCACGTTGGCGGTTTAAGAAACAAAATTGAACCGGATACAAAAAATCCAAGATATTTGCATACTGTAACAAATGTCGGATATAAATTAACTCCGTTCGGAAGTTAAAAATAGAAAGGATGATGTATTAAGATATATGAGCGAAGCGAATTTAAAGAACTTATTCACTTAATCACTCGGTCACTTAATCACTTAACAAAAAATGGCTAAATTTTTCAGCAAACGTAGATTAAAAATAGCAGAACAAATAATTATCGTAATATTTTTTGCGGTAATTATTCCGATGACTATTAGCGGTTTTATTATTAATAACGTAAACCAACAGTCAAACCGTGCTCAATTACGCGAAGCTGCAGTTATGATTGCAAATATCGTTTCTGAGGAAGTTGATGTCTTCCAACAATCAATTGATAATGAGTTGACTCAAATAAGTACAACGCTTGAATATTACAATTCTCCGGAAAAAGCTGATGAGTATTTGAAAACCTTATTAGATAGCATGCCCTTTTATAAGGAATTAGTAATTTCTACTCCTTTGGAGATGAGGAATTTCGAGAAATACCGTTATTCAAATGATTATTCAGTCTTTTATAAAAACCTAAAAGATGGTAACTCTTTAGTTGCAGTCTTAGATATGAAAAACCTGAAAGAAAACCTATTTAAGACATTAGAACAAAACAGACGACAAATATACGTACTGGCAGGAAACGATAACAGGCTCGTCGCTGCAATTAATTATGAACAAGATATTTTTGAGAGCAGCTTAGAGCAGCTCCCTAAAAACTTAAAAACCGACGAGACGGTTATATACGGTAAAATCAAAAACCAACCGCTCGCGTATCATAAAAAAACGAAGCCAAACATTACAATTATCGTAAACACAACTGAAGATTTGACCAGAGACAGAATTGACTATAACAGAGATAAAATAATACTTGCAACTATAATTACCGCACTTACGGTATTCTTTGTTGTAGGGCTTTATACGTCATATCTATATATCAACATTCGTCAGTTATTCAAAGCAATTATTGCGATTTCAAAAGGAAACTATAGTAGAAGAATCCGACTTCTTACTAATATATTTACCCCATTTGAGCTTGTATTTTTAGGAAATGAATTCAACCGAATGATTTCTCAGATTCATAAAACTGATATTAAGCTAAGGAAGAAAAACAAAGAGCTTAAACAACTAAACGAATTCCGATCAAATATGATTGATACAGTGAGTCATGAATTCAGAACTCCGCTTACAAGTATTCAAGGTTATACTTCAAGACTTATGAGACAGGATATTGAAATTGACGAGGAAACAAAACAAAAATCTCTTCGTGTAATAAAAAAACAAGCCGAACGCTTAAAACGAATGATTGAAGACTTGCTTGTAATTCCTGATATTGAAGGCAACAGGCTGAATTTTGAAACAAGACCGGTTTCCATTAGCTCTATAATAGAAAACTCAATTATGCTTGTTAAAAATGATTCAAACAAAGAAATAATAAACAATATTGAAGGCTGTGATGTAGAAATTCTTGCTGATAGCGACAGAATCGAACAAGTTTTTGTTAACCTTATTGAAAACGCTATAAAATACAGCCGAGAGGAGTCACCTATTGTTTTAGATTATGAAAAACAAGACGAAAAGCTCGTTATATCAGTTCAAAACGATTATGATGTAATTCCGAGAGAAAAACTTAAAACTTTATTCGATAAATTTACTCGTGTGGATGATTCTACAACAAGGACAACACGCGGAACCGGTTTAGGATTGTTTATCGTAAAAGGATTAGTTGAAGCAATGAATGGTGAAATCAGGCTTTACTCAAACGAAGAGTGTGGTTTCTGCGTAAAGGTTTCAATGCCGATTTCTCAAATGGAAAATTGAAAATTGAAAGTGGAAAATTACTTGTAGGGTAAACTTTAGTCTACCAACTATAGAAGAGGATATATGCAAAGATTACCGGAATATTTAAAAAGACCGATTATTGATACGGAAAAAACTAAAACTGTTCGTAAGATTTTAAAAACAAAATGTCTGAACACAGTATGCGAGGGAGCTCGATGTCCGAACAAAAGCGAATGTTATTCTCGCAACACCGCTACATTTTTAATTATGGGTAATGTATGTACTCGCAATTGCCGTTACTGCAATATCGGCACAGCAAAGCCCGAACCTTTAGATTTAGATGAGCCAAAACACATTGCCGAAGCTATTAAAGAACTTGGACTTAAATATGCGGTTATAACTTCAGTTACACGTGACGATTTGCCGGACGGCGGAGCTGAACATTTTAAAAATTGTATTGATGAAATTAGAAAAATCTGTGATGCAAAGATAGAAATTCTAACTCCGGATTTTAAAAATACACTCCCCCGCCCCTTGAGGGAGGGGGCAGGGGGGTGGGGTAACTATCCTGCTCTAGACATAATCATCCAAGCTCATCCTGAAGTTTTTAACCATAACATAGAAACCGTTAAATCTTTATTCAAAACAGCTCGACCTCAAGGAAGCTATGAACATTCAATTCAGGTTTTAAAATATATCAAGGAGAATTCGGATATTATTACTAAATCCGGTTTGATGGTTGGCTTAGGTGAAGGGGTAAAAGAAGGGGTAAACGAGATAGAGGAAACTTTAGTTGACCTTAAAAATGCCGGAGTTGATATCATAACTATCGGACAATATATTCAGCCTTCAAAAGCACACTTGCCGGTTGCAAAATATTACACATTGGAAGAATTTGAAAACTTGCGTAAACTTGCAGAAAAAATCGGGTTCAAAAACTACCAAATTGATCCGCTTGTTCGTAGCTCGTACAAAGCTGCGCTATCTTGGCAAGATGGGGTAAAAGCGAGGGGGTAAATACAAGGGGTAAATACAAGGGGGTAAAAATACTGCATACATAACTTCATACAAATAAACCATTACTTTTATCCTAAAACCTGTATAATTATTATGGGAGAGTAGAATTATGCCGACAGTAGAAGATATTATCAATATAGGTTTTAATAATCATCAGGGCGGGAATTTGGAAGATGCTGAGACTGCATATTTAGAAGCACTTGAGCTGGATTGCGAAAATGCTGAAGTTTGCAATTTAATGGGTTTTTTAAAACTACAACAAAATGAAGTAGACTCTGCAATTGATTGGGTTGAAAAAGCAGTTAATAGAAAGCCTTGTGAATACTTTTACGAAACTCTTTTCCAAGCTTACATCCGCAGTAATGACTACAGCAAAATTATTGAATGCGAAAAAATTATTGAAAAAGATTATCCAAAAAGCTTTTCACTTTTATTCAACATTGCATTAGCATATAAAAACCTTAAGCTAAACAAAAAGGCTATTGAATTCTATGAAAAAGCTTTAAAAGTTGATCCGACTTCTTATAAAGCTTGGTTTAATCTTGCACATATTTATAATGTAGAAAATCAAGGCAAGAATGCAGTATCAGCTTTAAAAATTTGTAATAAGCTTAAGCCAAACGATAAAGAAACTCAATATTTCTTATCAATAGCACTTATGAGAACCAAAAATTATGATAAGGGCTTACCTCTTTTTGAACAAAGAATTTGTAAAGACGCTGCCGTTGGTTTGCAAAACAAAACTTATCCGAATCTTGCATCATATGACAGGCTTTGGAAAGGTGAAAATATTAAAGATAAAACCATTCTGGTATACTATGAAGCAGGATTTGGCGATACGATAATGTTTGCTCGTTATTTGCCATTATTGAAAAAACGTTGCAAAAAACTCGTTTTTTACCCCCAAAAACAACTTGTACAACTATTCAGCCAGAGTAACTTAGGCATTGATGAAATCATTGAAGGTTTTATTCCTGAACAAAATATGGATTTTGACGTGCACGCACCATTATTAAGCTTACCTTATTTATTGGGCTTAAAAGGTGATAAAGTTTTTGAATCTCCTGAAGGATACTTACTTGCGGATTCAGAATTAACAGAAGAGTTCCATAAAAAATTCTTTAATAACGACAAGCTTAAAATCGGTATAAAATGGCAAGGAAATACTTATTATGACAAAGACAGAGTAATCCCGACAGAAGCTTTTTCACCGCTTATTGAGCTTGAAGGAACAAAATTCTATTCATTCCAAACTTTTGAAGGTTCTGAAAGTTTGGAAAAACTGACTGCTAAGTATGATATTACTGATATAGGAAGCGAGCTTATAGACTTTAGACAAACTGCCGCAGCGCTAACGAATTTAGATTTGGTTATTTGTAACGATACATCACTTGCTCATCTTGCAGGGGCTTTAGGCGTGCCTTGCTTAGTACTTCTACCTTATGAAGTAAATTGGAGATGGCACGATGATTTAAGCAACTGCGATTGGTATGACAGCATAAAATTATTCCGTCAGAAAACAATCGGAGATTGGAATAGCATATTTGAAGAAGTTAAAGAACTACTTTCAGAAGCTATCAATAAAGAGTAGTTTTTAACAATTTTATTTAGACTCTTCCGTACATATCTTCATAACGCACGATATCCTCTTCAATTAAGATATCACCTTTTTGAACTTCTACAATTTTAAGAACTTCTTTATAAGGATTCTGAAGTGAATGTATTTCTTTTACAGCAATATCAACGCTATGTCCGGGGCTTAAGATATGTTCTTTTCCTTCCAGAACAACTTTTGCCGTTCCTTCAAGAACAACCCAGTGTTCACTTCTGTGGTTGTGTGATTGAACAGAAAGTTTTTGTCCCGGATTTACTTGTATCATTTTTGTAAGGAAACCTTTTCCTTCACCTAAGACTGTGTAGTAACCC
>CAYSIO010000018.1:0-11690 GCA_964431115.1 uncultured Vampirovibrio sp. | reverse complement strand
AGACAGCAACAAAACGAGTGCTGTCTGAGGTGCGTAGCACCGAGTTCACTCGTTCAGGTCGAACATTACAAATAATTAGCGAACGGAGCTATCGCTCGCGAGCTTCTTTGCGCTACTTTCTTGTCGGCACAAGAAAGTAGCAAATAATCCTAAAATAAACACTTTCAATAAAAAACATCCTTTTTATTGAAAACCTTGTTTTCAGCAGTAAAAAAACGGGATATTAATCCCGCTTTTTTTAGTGCCTTTAAGCTCGGCTATATGAATATCACCTCGTGAGGTGTTGTTTTAATATCCATATAAAAACCCGTAAAAATATTTTTTGCGCTTTTTAAATAAAAAAAATAAAAGCCGAGATTAAAACTCTCGGCATTGTATCCCATTATTATTTAATCGTAGTTTACTTAATCGTAAATTTTATACTCCATATTCTATATCCACTTCTAGCCCTCTCTTTTTTTAAGTACCCCATAAGAGAGGGAACTAGTGTGGATTTAACATAACTATTTGACTACAGTGAATATTTTAAACTCTGCAGGCATAATCTTACCAAACGATAAAGAATTTGTTGCCGCGACGAATTTTTCCTCACTATAATCTTCTCCGTCAAACTTAAATTCTGAAACTATAGAATAATCACAAGATAGCTCTATTGTCTTATCAAAAACTTCACAGCCTTCTCTTATTTCTGTCCAAGAATTTCCATCTTCTTCTACGCAGAATTTTTCAGTTGGTGAATTATAGTTAGCAACAACTAATAGAGAATTTTTCACCCCTTCTTTTTGTATTTGCCAAGCTACAAAGCCATCATCATCTTGTCGAATAATATGAGCTTCACCGTCTGTAATAACAGAGTTATTTTTAACAAATCTATCTAAAGCATCAAATTTGGCATAAAATTCATAATCTTTTTCACGCTTCATTGAAACTTCATTACCGATTACATACTCAATTCCGCCATTTGTAAACGATTCATCACCATCAATATACATAACCGGTCTCTGAGCGAATTTGCCACCAGGTAAGAACTTATACTTAAACCACTTAAACAAAGCTCCTTCCTTACCTAACTGAGCAGGATATCTGTCAATCGCTTCGAACTCACCATCTTGGTTGTTATATGATTTTAAAATTGATAACGGAGTCGAACGTTTAGCTGAAACATTGTAATTAGAAAGATATAAATTATCCTCTGCAATTGCTTCCGGCGTTTTATAACTTTGAGAAACGATATCATTACCCCAAAGAACATCAAATCCCATATCTTGGTGATACTCTTTGTAATAATTATCCCATAGCATATATTCTGCTAATGACGCAAAATAAGGAACTTTATCTTTCATCGCAGCGTTTAGCATTCCTAAAACTCTTCTCGGAGCACGATAACTAATAGGAATACCGTCTGCTTCAGAAACTTCATCAACTATATGGTCAATATGGTCAACTCTAAATCCGTCAAAATTATATTCTTCTTGAAGATTTTTCATATAATCAACAAAGAATTTTATTACATCATTATTGTATTTTCCGTTTTCTAAACAAACAAAATAGTAAGGTGTTTGACAATCAAGGTTTGCAAAATGAGTTACATCTTCACCATTAAATTTGTAATGTTTAAATGTTGGATAGCTTGCTCCTTCACTCATTTTATCAAATACAGGAACACCCGCTGAACACCAAGCGCCACCCGGAGCAGGCCACATTCCTTCTGCGATTAAAGATTGTATAATTTCACCTTGATTAAAAATTGCAGACTCTGTTAGCTTTTTACCACGAGGATTTTTAGCAACTGCATTTATAATCATTTTTGCTTTCTTATAAAGTCTATCTTGAATAGACTTTTCAAGCATAGAATTCGATAAGAAAATTTTTGTCTCTTTTAACAGCTCATCAATTTCGTTAAATATATTTTGGTAATGTTCAGTTAAATCACCATAGCCTTCACCTTTAATAGATTTTTTATAAATACCGCCTACAATAGCCAAATCATCTTGTGAATATTTATCAGACAATTTTTCTGCCGCAGTCTCAACATTTTTGCATAATTCTTCAATTAAAGCATTGATATCAAACCATCTTGCGCATTCAGGTGTCGTAAGCACGATTTTAGAAAATCTTCCGGTCTGAGGAAGAATATCATATATAACAGGGTGACCGGCTAATTGAGTAAGTTTTATGAACATTTTAACTTGTTCATCAGCATTTAATCCTGTTTTTTCTAAGATATTTTTATCTTCTAAATTTGGACTTACGCAACTTGCTGTAGGTAAATACGCACAACCAAACTCACGAGGATGGAACGGTATTAAATACATTGTTGTTCCAAAAATATTATTAGATTTATTACCGGTCGGAAGAATGAGTAACTGTCTCAACCAGTCCATGAATTTACCACCATCTTCAGACTCGTTACCGTTTCCTAAGCCCGCAAGGTTTATAAGTTTAATATTATGTCCTTCTTTTTGCATCCAAGAAGAATTTTTAACATTATTTCTTGCTAAAGTACTTGCTTTTGAAAACTCAAATTTTCCGTCCTTAAAAACGCCTTCGTTTTCCCATTTAGATTCCAAAGCCCAAAGAACTTCCGCATCAGATAATTCTTCTAAGGCTTTGATATGCGGATATGGTAAGTAACCGTATTTCGCCATAGTTGATTTTAAATAATCTTTTCTTTCATCAGAAATTGATTCAAATGAATACGTTTCTCTTAACTTGGAGTAAAAGTCATTTAAAATTTCGGCACTACTCGTCTCTTTCTTAAACAGAAAACTTAGCATTCTCGTCTCCTTGTAATATATAAAAAATAATTTGTGATTGTTGAATGTATTTTTTGTATACAAGGATAATATCATGGTTATATACATTTTGCAAATTATTTTTTAAAAATACAAAAGATTTGTAAAAAAGATAGATTTCCGAACCTTCACTAAAGCTTTCACTGAGCCATTTATAGCGTTTTAGTTTTGTAAAAATTTTCCTAAAAAGATAAGAAATTTTTAACTAAAAAATACCGGATTTTTAGAAATTTTTTGCAAAAAAAATCACAAAAAAAATATTGTTACAAAAAATCTCATCTATTCACAGGATGTTAGATTTTTTAAAAGTTATATGATAAGCGTAGGGGAACTATAATTTTGGGGATATAAAAATGTTAAATACGGTACAACAACCAACACTTCCAATTTCAGATTCGATTACAAAGAACTGGACAGAACAAGCTTTAGAATGCTACAAACTTAACGGCAATTGCGCAGAATGTTCAATAATGAAAGGACATTATTCATTTGAATGCCAAATGCCAAAAGTTGTTGAAATCTTAAAAGTTACTGTTGGTCTGCCAGAATAAATTAAAACTTATTACCAATTTTTTCTAAAGAAATTACTTCATCAAAGTCTTTTCTTTGTTTTACTGTCTCTGTCGGATTTGCATCATAACCCAAAGTAATAATTGTTGAAATAATTTGTCCATCTTTTAAACCGAGTGCTTCTCTTGCTCTTTCACTTACTTCAGGCAATATTCCGGTTATTTCGCTACCAAAAGCCCCAATTATACAAGAAGAAATTCCCAAAGAGTTTGCAGTCAGCATCATATAAGAAATCGGATAAATAACTTGCTCCATTGTTCTTATTAAAATACCGTTATCACCCTGTAGAGCAGGATTTAAAGCCGGGTTTTGAATGCTTGTAATTTTAGCTTCTTCCCAAGCATTGGTATCTGCAACACAAACAATCAGAGCATCTGCATTTTTTACTTGTTGTTGACCGATTGATAGTTCTGATAATAAGTCTTTATTTTCTTGAGATTTAACTAAAATAAATTTCCAAGACTGAACATTCATCCAAGAAGGAGCAAGTCTTCCTGCTTCAAGTATTGTTCTTAAATCTTCATCAGAAATGTGTTTGTCTAAATAATTTCTAACACTTTTTCTTTCTGAAATTAATTCTAATAAACTCATAATAAACACTCCTTATTGTTCAGCTAAAACAACCGTAAAATCTGCTCCGACCGAATACATTTCCGTAGGATCATATATAAATTGCATATCTTGAATTTCCGGTAATTTCTTTTGTAAATAATTATAAAAATCTAAAGTAACTTCATTTTTTACCGCAACAAATCTTGAGTGAGAAAGATGTGTTATCTTTAATAAATTAACTTCATAACCAAGAGTATTTAATTTTTCCTTTAAAGCTTCAGCATCAGCTTCTCTGCGAGGAGAATACATAATACCGGCTTTAAATTTAACCCCTTCAACATCCGGTTTGTCTCTATAAATCATTCTGTTGATAACTTCTTGCGTTTTGACCGGATCAAGAATCCAGTAACTAATGTATCCTCTTTGGTTTGGAGCTCCCGGTAATGTTGCGACTTCGACTTTATTTTTGTCAACACTTCTTGCCATTGCTGCATACTGAGATAGTTCATAAAAACTCATGTCTGTCTTGACATAGGTATTTGCAACATTCAAAACTTCAGGAATCTTTGTAATAACTTGCGGAGAATGTAATCTGTCAAACAGGCTTTTCATAAACCACTGTTGACGTTGAGTTCTTCCGATATCGCCTAAACCGTCTTTTCTGTATCTCAAATATCCAACAGCTTGTTTTCCGTTAAGAACAGTATTGCCTTTTTCTAAATCAATATGAAGTTTACCCGCATAATCGTGATAAAGCATTCTTTTCTCAACATAAATCGGTATACCACCTAAAGCATCCACAATTTTTTCAACTGCTTCATCATGAATTAGAACATATTTATCAATTTTTATTCCAAAAGTTTCTTTTAAAGTTTTCTTAACAAGATTCACCCCACCCAAAGCATGAGCTGAA
Organism: uncultured Vampirovibrio sp.; assembly: GCA_964431115.1. Classification (GTDB taxonomy): domain Bacteria; phylum Cyanobacteriota; class Vampirovibrionia; order Gastranaerophilales; family Gastranaerophilaceae; genus CAG-196. Next base: position 6,860 of record CAYSIO010000018.1, on the reverse strand, counting down.
TTAATTTTTTGCACACCTTTATTATCCGGAAGATACACTTTACTATCTCTTGGAATAGAGATCGCTTTAATTGAATGAGTTTTAGGGTCTATGTTAACAACCAATATTGTATCAGAACGAGTCCCTTCCCACATATCAGTCCCAACTCCGTTTGAATCGACTCCCAATATCAATATATTTTGTCTTCTTGGTGAAAACGGTACTTCAAAAGTTTTTTTATCCTGTCTTGAGAATTTGAAAACACCCGTCGTATCTTCTACAGAAGTCCCCGCCATTTTCAAAAACATATTGTTTTCAATAAGAATTACACATACAATAACAGCACATACAATTGCCATAATAACAGTTATAATGAGCTTTACGAGATTAGAGTTCTCCTCACGTTCCTCTCTAATATTTTTTAAAAAAGCTCTGTATTCTTCTTGTTGACTGTTAATAGTTTTCATCGCTAATCCATATTTCTCTCTTAAAAAAATTATATTATAAAGAAGTTTTTTTAACCATTATCCTAACGCGTATTTTACAAAAGTTTAAACTACTGTTAATATAAAATACAAAAGGAGTTTTTAATATGTCAAAAATTGAATTCGATAGAGAAAAGTGTATTAAATGCGGAGCCTGCATTAAAGACTGCATAACTTATTCATTGGAAGCAGATAACGAAGGCTATGCAAAAGTTCGAGAAAACGGAGAGTCTTTATGCATTTCCTGCCAACACTGCTATAGTATTTGCCCAACCGGAGCAATCAGTATAGACAATAAAGAGCCCGAAGAAGCTTTCTATGTAAATTATGGAAACCCAGATGAGGTTTTAAATCTAATCCGCTCCAGAAGAAGTATTCGTCAGTATAAAGACGAAGAGATTTCTCCTGAAGTATTTGCAAAAATAAAAGAAATGCTACCTTATATTCCGACAGGTTGCAATTATAATTCTTTGCATTTTTCTTTCGTTGAATCAAAATCCGTAATGGACAAAATAAGGTGCTATACAATAGAAAAACTTTTAAAAATAATTTCCAATAAATTTACTTCTAAATATGCCGGTAAATTTGTCAGATTTAAAGACGCTTTTGAAAACGGTGAAGATATAATTTATAGAAACGCACCACATATGATTGTTGTCTCAGCATCGATTAAAGCTCCTTGTACCAACATTGATCCGATAATAGCATTAAGCTATATTGAACTATATGCTCAAAGCTTAGGGTTAGGAACCTGTTGGTGCGGGTTTGCACAAGCGTGTTTAAAAATAATGCCAAAACTTTCTGCCGTTCTTGAAATTCCTGACGGCTATAAACCGGTATACGCTATGTTAATAGGTAAACCTGTAGTCAAATATCATAGAACAATTGTTCCGGAAAAATTTCCTATTACAGAAATAAAAGACACTCATCTTTTAGAAATGTCTGTATTGGAAAAGGTTAAAAGATTTTTTACAAATTTTATTCGATAACTAAAAATTTTCAGAATTAAATTTGTCGGTTAATTTTTTATAATCTTTTGTAACAAAAGTCTTTTTAGAATTATTTATTACTTCTAAAAAGGCTTTTTCATTGTGTGCCGTACTATTCAATATTTTAGAAACATTGACTCTTGCCGGAACAACTAACCCTGTTTTTGCAAAATATTCAGCACTTTCATTGCCGGACAAATATTCTACAAATTTTAACGCCGATTCTTTATGTTTTGAATTTTTTGATATTGCCCATCCTGAACCATCACACGGTTGCGGGTTCTTTCCATAAGGAAAATTAATAACTTCCCAATTAAAAGATGCTTTTTCACTAATTTTTGGATACATCCAACGCCCTGATAAATACATCGCAACCTTACCGTCTATAAACATTTGAGCTAATGTTGAACTACCAATTTGAGATTTAGTCTGAGCAACTTTATATTTATCTCGTAATTCTTTATAGAACTGTAATCCTACAGAATTCTTTTTATTAAAATCTTCTCCGTAGTATGTTAAATAAGGTAAAGTCCAATACAATTCTTCTTCAAAACTAACACCTATTTTACCTTGCGCTTTTGCTTTTTGAGCCGTTTTTAACAAATCATCCATAGACCAATTTTCTGAAGGTTTGTTAACTATTTCTGTATTTATGTAAAAGACCAAATTTGAAATATCTCGTGGAAATGCTAAAATTTTGTCCTCATAAGTAAAACAATCAATGGACTGCGGATAAAATTCAGAAACCTTAATTTTTTCAGACAAATCCTCCAGCTGAGATGCGTATAGAGGCAAGTACAAATTGTTTATAAAAATAACATCCGGAGCTGTATTTGAAGCAAATAACAAATGGATTTTCTGAAAATAATTTTGAGGAATATGCATAAATTTAATTTTGATATTCGGATTATCTTTTTCAAAATCAGAAATTATTTCCTTTAGAACTTGAACTTCAGTAACTGAACCCCAAGAAGAAAAAGTTATTTCTTCTTGTTTTTTAGGAGAGCAACCTGAAAATATTACTGAACATATTAAAAAAAACAAAAACTTCTTTAGCATAAATCCATTACATAACGAATCTGATCATCCAAAACATCCACAATAAATTTGTTTAAACCTATTCTTATTAAAAATCTTTGTGTACCGTCTTCTAATTTTTCACTTAGTCGTGCTTGTATTTTTTCGCTTTTTAATTCTGAGTATTCTTTAATCTTTGCAAGAGTATTTTCTATATAGCTTATAATTACATAGCCATTCTCGTTTTTTGCAAGATAACAACCTTTGTTATCAGAAAAAGTTACTGCACTCACAACAGAAAAGCTTTCACCATCAAGAAGACATTTTACGGGAATAAAATTTGTTTCCGTTTTTTGTTTCACAGGTTCAAGTTTTTTATTTTTATATTCATTTCTGGAAGCATTAATTCTGCTAAGAACATTTTCCGGCAAATTTTTACGATATTTATGAACAGGTTCCTTATCTTCGTCTGATTTTAGCGGAAATTTTTCTTTTTTAGATTTTTCTTTATTATCTAAATCTACAAACTCATTATCATATAAGGTTTTAAAATCATCGAAATTATTATCCGCCTTAGGCGAAATATGTTCTTCTTGGGCAATTTCAAAACCCTCAAATTGGCTTAATTCTTTTTGAATATCAACAACAGACGGCACTTCCTCAAAATTATTTAGAACCTCAAACTCCCTTGTACCATCGTCAAAAGGCTTGAACCGAACATTTGAAATATTATCCAAAAGCGCCTGTTCATCAACGATTACATCTTTTTTAATAGAATCAAAATATTTCTCAGGATGTTCTAAAGCATCCTGTAAATCCGGTAGTTCAGATGAAATTTTTAGTTCACTTTCACCTACCGTATAATTTGAATCAACTATATCGTATTTTGCAGAAGGTTTTGAAGCAAAAGCATCTTTTCTATTTAATTCTTTTGTTAAATCCGGTAACTTATCAGACAAAGACAGGGTTTTGACATCATAACCTTCACTAAAGTAGACAGTTTCAGCTTTATATGCAGATTCTATTTTTTTATTACCTTGCTTTCTTAAAGCTTCCGATAAATCCGGCAACATTTCACTCACACTTAAAGTAATAATTTCAGAAGGCTTTTTAGGCTTATCACCATACTCTAAAATATCCTTTTGCATTTCTGCAATTTTTGTAGGGTTTGTTCTTAAATCAGTAATAAAATCTTTATCAATTTCTACATTTATAATTTTATATAGAGCATCTACATCTTCTTTTGTAAAAGAAACATTTTGAGTAATCGTATAATCCATAATCAAATTTTCTAAAATCTTTTCTTTACTTGGAGCCTTTATGGGAGAAGTAACTGCGTATTTATTTATATCACGCATTGTATCATCGTTAATTTCTGTCCCTAAGAGCTTATTAATACGATTAATATCATTTTTAGAAAAAATTAAATCTTTTTTACTGATAATTTTGTTGTATAACTCTTCATTATAACCGACAGAAACTTCTTCTCGCTGTTCTGCCTCATACAATTCTTCATCAAAAGAAAAACCGCTCAAAAATTCTTCTAATGCCGCATTTTCTTCATCCCGTTCTTCTTGTGATTTAGTTTTCTGCTCTTCAAACAGCTTATCTAAGTCAACAATGTTCAAATCTTCTTCTTGCGCAACTTTTTTAACAGGTGGGAGCTGAGGTTTATTATAAACAGACTTATCCAACAAACCGGATGTTTTAGAATACGCATTGTCTAAAGTATTAATTGTATTTTTTATCTTTGATATTTTTTGCTGAGTTTTTCTCTGTTTTTTAGGTTTCTCTTCATCTTCGACATCAATCTCGAGTTTTTCACCCGCGATTTCTGTCATTTTATTTTTAGCTTTGATGTAGAAAAATACGCATCCAAGTATTATTAAAATTGCCCATAAAAAATAATAAGAATGCGCCGCAGAATCATTGGTATATTGTTCAGTTTCCTGACTAAATAAATCTTCTTGTTCTTCCGCGATATCAGAATTTACATCTTTTTTTAAAGAAGGTTCCGCATCCTCAGCGTAAGACGATGTCTGCGCCTGAAGCTCGTTATTAAATTGCGTGGATTCTTGCTCAAAGATTTGTTTTTCTTCTTGCCTTCTTAATATTTCTTCTTGCTTAGCAGCGTAATCAACCTGTTCAGTTGATGAATTATTTTGGTTTATTTCTTTATAATTTGACTCTGTAGCTGTTGAATCCGGAATAAATATTTGATTGCGACCTGAAACCTGTAAAGAAGGTACAGAAGTCTTAATTGTTATCTTTGTATATCCTTTAGCCGTGTTAGAATAAGGCATTGTACGAATATTTACACTCGAAATATTACCTGTATTTGACAAATTTGGTGTCTGAGCAAGGCTATTCACCTCAGGTAACATAAGCACAAAAGTATTGGCATCTTTTCTTATTGGTGTAACATTACCGCTATAAGCAGTTTTTGTTTGAACTATCATATTAATATTGCCGGAACTTGTCGGTTCAAAACTTAACCCCATTAAACTATTCCGGTAATTATTTGCAGCAAAAGAGCCAACGACTGTTACGACAGACGCTAAAATTAAAGCTATTGTCTTCTTCTTAAAATGCTCCATACACAAGATTTTAGCATAATATTTAAAAAGAATACACTAGTTTACAAAAAAATCATTATTTTAAATTACATATCCGTAATAATAATTTTTTTATCGGATGAAATTTTATCCACATTTAAAACTGTATATAAAGTTTTATTATATATAAACTCATTAGCATAATAAGTATCAGAATTCTCTTCTTGTATAGATTCCTGATACTCAAAAAGCTCATTAATTTTATCTATCAGCAGAGCTAATTTAAGCTCATTACATTTAATAATTATAACGGGATTTTTTTCTGAAATAACATCTTCCGGCAATGATAAGAATTTTTTTAGATTTATTACCGTAATATAATCTCCGCGCAAATTCATTATTCCTTCAATATAATCAGGAGTTCCGGGAACATTCGTAATAGTTGTATCCTTTAATACTTCTTTTACAAAATCAAGAGCTATACAATAATAATCCTTATTAAGATTAAAAGAAATATATTTATTTTTTGCGTGCAATTCTCCGGAAGCTAAACGTAAAGAAGATTTTTCAGCTATTGCACGAGTCCTTTTACTCATTAATAATTTCGAATTATCATCTTGCGGAAATAAGGATAAAATATCGACTTCAGGTAAAACAATGTCGTGTTGCTTCAGAAGATTTTCTAAAGCATAAATATTTACTATAAAAATTGTTTCATTATTGAACTTATACAAAGATTCAATAATCATTTTACTGTCAACAAAAGGAATTTGATCCATCAATGCCGTATCAAATGGCAAGATTCCGATGATTTTATCTGTTATGATGCCGAAAATTACTTCATCTGTCTTTACGATTAATAATTCGTTATGAGAATTGTATGGTTCAACATCAATATTCAAATAAAATCTTATATCTACAACATTGATTACAAAATTATTATATTTTAACAAACCTATAATGTTATTAGGCAATTTTTGCGGATAATCAAGAGCCGGTAACTTCATAATCTCAAGAACATTTGAAGTATTTATTGCATACTTGTTCTTACCTATTTGAAAATATAGGTGCGTATTTTTTTTCTGCTCCAAATAATTACTGTTCATATAGAATTACTCTGTTCCTTCCCTCTTCCTTTGCTCTATATAGAGCTTCATCCGCAGATTTTAAAATATCAGCTGATGTAGCCAAATTCTGATAGTTCATGGTTAAACCTATACTCACGGTTACTTTTGCTTTTACACCATTATATTCAAAGTCATATTCCTCAACCATACGTCTAAGCCTTTGAACCGGAATTACAGCACCCTCTATATTTGTTTCAGGCATAATCATGACTAACTCTTCACCACCATAACGATATAGCAAGTCCGTTTTTCTGAAAGATTGCTTCATTAACTCTGCAACCGTCTTCAATACATAATCACCGTATTGATGCCCGTAATTATCATTGACTTTTTTAAAGAAATCTATATCTAAAATTGCTAACGAAAAGTCTGAAGGATGTCGTTTTGTACGATTACACTCTTGTTCCAAACCTATTTCAAATTGTCTGCGGTTATATAATCCGGTCAATCCGTCAAGTACAGACATAAATTCTTTTTCATTATATTGATATTTCATTTTAAAGATTGCAAGAAGCTCGCTTATCATAATATCAAAGTATCTGAATGAAGAATAATCCATATCTTGACGAGTATAAAAACAAATACCGCCGATTAACTTTTTATCAAAAATTAGCGGAATTATTATTTTAGAAGTCAAATCCCCAAATTCGTAATCCAGTTCCTTTCCGAGAATCATTCTTACAACTTCAAACTTAGATCCTTTGATGT
>CAYSIO010000017.1:0-11756 GCA_964431115.1 uncultured Vampirovibrio sp. | reverse complement strand
TTTTGAGAGAAAGACATATGCCTGTGTCTTACAAGTTGGTGAGTACAAGCTCTTGATACATTAGATATAGCAAATGTAACCTGGATATGCTCAATTGTAGAATAATGTCCTGATGACACAACTCTCTCTATAAGTTTAAGCATTTTTTCTTCATCATCAGTGCTGTTATAAATCTCAAACGGTGTATCTGCACTGTAGCAAGTTCTACATGCTGTATAAATAGTTTTAAGCATATTTTCCGGTCTGGAAATTAAATGAACAACCGGTTTATTATTATTTTCCATACTCTCTCACTTTCTCTCTACACTATTTTAAATATTTTTACATTGAAACAGTTGATGCACTGGCAGCTTCTTCATAAGGATTTTCTAATCCTGCATCTACTGCAGCTTTATAAGCAGTTTCAAATATTTCATCAGAATTCTCTGCTATTTGCGGATTTTCTAATAAAACTTTTAGGTCATGATTAGTGTCGTCTACACCTTTGAATAACATTGAACGACCAAGAGCTTCAGCTTTGTTATCAGAAAAATCTGTTAATTTTGGCTCTTGTTCAGTTACTTCCGGAACAGGTTCTTGATTTTGTTTTTGAAAACCCGTATAGTTCATGTGATTTACACTAATTTTAGGACCATTTACTTCACTCATTTATATACCTCACTGTTATCTATTTAATTATATCATATTTCGTGTTTAATCAACCATCCATTTACTCTAAAACGTATAATAAGATTTTTTTGCTAGTTAAAGCAAAAAGATTTACAATTTTTTACACTTTGAAATAATATGGTATAATCCTCTTATGGAAAATGATATAGAAAAATTACAAGAAATACTCAAAGAAGATCCGTCTAATTTTCAAGCCAGAAGAGAATTATCTATTCTTCTTGCTAATAATGGGTTTAATGAAGAGGCTTTGTCTAATATTCAATATTTAATAAAATATTTTCCGGAAGATGCCGAATTACAATATAATTTAGGTATATTGTATGAAAAAATAAAAGATTTTAAAAAAGCTAAAAAAGCTTATAAAACAGCAATAAAAATATCACCACAAGAAGATTTTTATTATAACTTAGGGGAAGTTTTAGTTAATTTAGAAGAATGGGATGATGCAATTGATGCTTTTAAAACAGTTCTGCAAACAGATTCTAAAGACGGAAACTGTTATTTTAATTTAGGTCTTTGTTATTATCATAAAGAAGAAATAAACTTTGCTACAGATAATTTTCAGCAAGCTATAAATTTAAATCCAAATGATATTTTTGCCCATTTTTATCTTGGATATATTTATCAAAACAACGGTTTAACAAATTTTGCGATTGAAAATTACAAAAAAGTTCTCGAAATTTCGCCTGATTATAGTTGGGCTTATTTTAATTTAGCTTCTATTGCATATAAAAATGAGAATTTAGAAGAGGCAAGAGAATATTTATTAAAAACAATAGAATATAATGATGACGATATTGAAGCATATAAATTGCTTGCAAAGATTTGTATAAAAGAAAGCGAATTTGAAGAAATTATTACAATTTTAGAGACAAGATTGGAAAAAGAAGAAAACGGAGATATTTTTTATATTCTTGCACAAGTTTATAAATATGTAGGAAAAAAAGATTTGTATATAAATAGTTTAAAAAAAACAATAAAAAACAATTTAACTCTCTCTTATCCGCTTGATATTGTAAAAAAAGAATTGTCTTTATTGCAAACAGATAAAGATTTAGAAGTTGAAGAGTATGAAGAATATAATGAACACGATGAATTTTCTGAAAATCTTGACGAAGATGATTATAATTTTGATGATGACGAAGAAGAAATATAGTAAATTATGTTAAGTAAAATATATGTAAAAAATTATATATTGATTGATGAACTGGAACTTGATTTTGCAAACGGTCTAAACATTATAACCGGTGAAACAGGTGCAGGAAAGAGTATTTTAATCAACGCTATTGATATAGCTTTTGGTGCGAAAGTCGGCAAAGAAGTTATTAAATCAGGTGCGGAAAAAGCTATAATAGAAATAACTATATGCAATAAAAAACAAGACGTTTCAAAACTTTTTGAAGAATATGGAATAGATGACTGCGGTGAAGAGTTAATTCTTTCAAAAGAAATCACACAAACAGGTTCTCGTTCAAGATTAAACGGTTGTTTGGTTAATCAAGAATTTATTAAAATTTTCAGGGAATTATTCTTAGATATTCATTCTCAACATCAAACATATTCATTTTTACAGCCAAAATATCATATAACTCTGCTTGATTCTTATATGAAAACCCCGTTGTTAGTAGAGTACAAAAAAGGGTTTGAAAATTATAAAAACCTTCTGAATGAATTGGAAAATTTAAAAAATGCTTCTCAAAAAACAGAAGATCAAATAGAGTTTCTTAAATTTCAAGTAGATGAAATTGAAAAAGCCGAATTAAATTCTTTAACAGAAGATGAAGAACTTAATAATGAACTTTCTGTTTTAGAAAATGTAGAAAAATTAAAAGAGCTTACAGGGTCTTCTTATTGGTCTTTATCAGGAGATAACGGTTCAATTTTAGATGCTTTGTTCCAGATAAAAGCATCAATATCAAAAGCTTCCGGAATGGATAATACGCTTGCTGAAACAGAATCAGAGCTTATAGGTGCAATAGAAGACTTAAAAGAGGTTTCTGCGACATTAAGAGACTATTCTAATTCTTTGGAAAATGATACAGAAAGAATAAATGAAATCCAAGAACGCTTATTTTTGTTAGAAAAACTTAAACGTAAATATGGCGGAACAATAGAAAAAGTTATTGAAACAGGAAATAGTTTGCGCAAAGAGCTTGATAGTATAGAATTTTCTACTCAAAATATCGAAAATCTTGAGCTAGAAATAGAAAAGACAAAAAATATTTTAACAACTCAGGCGTTGGAACTTTCAAAAAATAGAAAAAATTGTGCTCTGGAACTATCAAAACAAATAGTTGAAAAACTGGAAAAACTAGAACTTCCGAAGGTTCGTTTTGAAATAGGTTTTGAAGAATGTGAACTTTGTATAAACGGTATTGATAAAGTAGAATTTTTAATTTCAACAAACGTATCAGAAGATTTAAAACCACTTGCAAAAGTTGCATCAGGTGGTGAAATTTCGAGAGTAATGCTTGCAATAAAGACAATTTTTGCTCAATCAGATAATATTGATACGGTTATTTTTGATGAAATTGATACAGGAATTTCCGGTAAGACATCACAATCTGTCGCAGATGAAGTAAAAGAATTAGCACAATTTATGCAAATTATTATGATTACACACCAAGCAATTATTGCTTCAAAATCTGACAAACATATTTATGTAAGAAAAACCCAAGACAGTTCTACAAATGTAGATATTTCAGTATTAGAAGGTGAATCAAAACTCAGAGCGATTGCAGAACTTGCCGGCGGTGAAGTTTCAGCAGAATCTTTAAATTTTGCTAAAACATTAGTTGGGTAAATTTTTAAAATCTTAGACAAGCCGAGAAATGTTCTGAAGCCTTTGATTCTAAAACAGGTTGTTGAATATCACATAGTCCGTATTCACAAAACTCGCAACGAGGGTGGAACTTACATCCAGAAATTTTTTCTTGAATACTCGGCGGAGCTCCTGTAATTGTTTTTAGTTTTAAATTAGGATTTGTATTTGGAAGTGAATTTAAAAGAGCTATAGAATAAGGGTGTTTAGGATTTTTAAAGAATTCATTTACTCTTGCTTGTTCTACTACGTGTCCGGAATACATTACAGTGACGGTATCTGTATAGTTGCTCACAAGAGCTAAGTCGTGTGAAATAAGTATGACAGTTGTTCCAAGTTCATTTTTAATATCTAAAATCAAATCCATTATCTGTTTTTGGATTGTTACATCAAGAGCGGTGGTGGGCTCATCAGCTATGATTAACTCTGCGTTGCAAGCAAGAGCCATTGCAATAATGATTCTTTGTTTCATACCTCCCGAGAATTCGTGAGGGTAAAAGTTTAGTTTTTTGTCGGCATCTGTAATCTTTACTAAATCCATAACTTCACGTGCTTTTCTCATGGCTTGGCGTTTAGTAACTTTTGAATGCGCTTGGATGGATTCAATAAGTTGATCACCCATTGTGTATAGAGGGTTTAGTGATGTCATAGGATCTTGCGGAATTAGTGCAATTTTATTTCCTCTTAAATTGCGCATTTGAGAAGAATTATATTTCAAAAGATTTTCTTCTTTGAAAATAATTTCACCGTTTTTTATATAAGCAGATTTTGGTAAAAGTCTCATAACAGACATTGCTGTCATTGTTTTACCGCAGCCGGATTCTCCGACAATAGAATGAATTTTACCTTTTTCAAAACACAGATTAATATCATAAAGAGCTTGATAATCTTGCTCTTCACCTTTGAAGAATAGGTCTAAATTTTTTATCTCTAAAACATTATTCATAAGTTTATTTTATAACGACTCAACTTCTCAGTCACTCAGTCACTCAGTCACTTCAAAGATTCAATTGCTTTTTTGTAATCCCCGCTACCGTAGATATAACTTCCTGCAACAAGAGAGTTTGCGCCTAAAGAAGTGCATATTTTAGCGGTAAGATTATTAATTCCGCCGTCGACTTGAATTATTAAATTTTCCGGAGCTTTTTCTTTGATTAAAGGAATTTTCATAGCGCAATCGTGCATAAATTCTTGACCGCCAAAACCCGGTTCTACAGTCATAATTAAGACCAAATCTATTTTATCCAGATATGGAAAAAGAACATTTGCTTCAGTCTTTGGTTTAATTGAAATACCTGCTTTTTTACCGAAAGATTTTATTAAATTAATTACTTCATCGATTTTATCAGGACAAGTTTCATAATGAAAAGTAATTAAATCAGCTCCGGCATTAGCAAAAGCTTCTATATATTTTTCAGGGTTTTCTATCATCAAATGAGTATCTAAAAACATGTCTGTTTTTTTGCGGATTGATTTGACAACAGGAATACCTATTGAAATATTCGGAACAAAATGCCCGTCCATTACATCTATATGAACCCATTCAGCACCGGCTGTTTGAATTTGTTTTATTTCATTTTCCAAATTCATAAAATCAGCTGAAAGTATTGACGGTGAAATTATAATTTTGTTCATGTCCGCTCCTTTGTTTCTATTCTATCATATAGAAGGTAATTGAGAAAGCTTGTTATTTTTTTGAAGCTATAATATAATTCTGTTTATAAGGAGAGATTAAAAGTGTTAAATCCACTAGATTCTGCACAAGATTTAAAAAAATATTTAAGAAAATTATTGAAATTAATTGACCAAGAACCGGTGTTTACTTTTTTTAAAACAAAATTGGTTGATAAGAGTAGAGTTGACGATATTATCTGTTGTATAGAAGCAAGTTTTACGGATGAATACAAAAATTTTGTGAAAAAAACCAGTGGTAAAAAATTGAAGTCGTATGGACTGTGGCAAAAATCTTTGGCTGCTATAAAAAATAAATTTTGTTTTAGCACCTCTTTATACTCTGTTAGAACTGCAGAAGCAATGCAAGCTATTTCAGGTGTAATTTCTACCATAGATTCAGATATCAATTTTTTGTACAGTGAAGCTTCAGACATGTTCTAGATTGACTTTTAGGGAATGTTTATTGTACAATTCTGGTAACTATCATACAAATTAACGGAGCAAAAAATGAATTCACAACAAGATGTTATTTACGGTTTAATGAACGAGCTGGAAGAAGCTTTAGATAAAGGGTTTCCGCTATTAGGACCAAGCCTTACCATTGTAAAGAAAGATACGGTTGTGAATATTTTGGATAGACTATATGCGGCACTACCTGATGAAATCAAAGAGGCAAGAGCTCTTTTGAGAAGAAAAGATGAACTTCAGTACGAAGCTCAACAAAGAGCCGAAAAAGTTGTTGCAGACGCTCAGGCAGAAGCAAACAGACTTCTTAGTGAATCAGATTTATTGAGAGCTGTACAAAGAGAAGCCGAAAAAATTAAAGAACAAGTAATTACAGACTGTGAAGATATTAAACGTAAGTCTTATGAAGAAGCAGATGCTGTAAGAAATCAGGCTATTGACGAAGCTTTAAGAACAAAAGACGGAGCTTCTGTATATGCTGAACAAGTATTAGTAAGTTTAGAACAAAACTTGAACCAACTTCAAGAAATTGTTAAAAATGGTCAATTACAGTTAGAAAGAAGAAGAACTGAATCTGACGGACAAATGCCCGGTAATTACACAAATCAAAGACCGGAGTTCGCTCAAGATTTCAGAATGAACTAGGAGAGTTTTAAGTTTAAATTAAAAGAGCCTTATTTGGGCTCTTTTTTATTGCTTTTTCGGGGTGTGCTATCTAATCGATTACAAACTTGTTCAACTGTTTCGTTCCAAATACTTTCTAATGATATATTACATTTTTTTCTTGCGTAGATATCACATTCTTCAACTGAAATAATATTGTCCTTATTTTCATCCATTGCTTCAAACACGCTATTAGTCATGCCGTCTACTCCCCAGAAGATTTTTGCGACACCAAAAACAAATGATTTTGGGTTATGTCCGTCTTTAATGAGAGTATTAACTTCTTTCCAAGACAAACCGTCTTGACCGTCAGTATTTCCTTTCGTCAAAATATCTTCGACAGTCTTTGTTCTATAAGTCTCATTTACATATTTAATAATTTTCATAAAATTTCCCTTATTAATATAAAGTCTTATTTCTTTAAAAAATTGCTCTCAAAAAGAAAAATGTTAAGAAATTTTGATTTTCAAAACATTGAAAGTATTGTATAATAATCCTTAAGAAGAGGTGATTATGAAAGAAAAAACTGTTAAATATCCGTTTTTAACACGAGATATAAAGATATATGAACAAGAAAACGGTCATAAAATTGTACTTGCCTATAAAGAAGGCGGTATGGTGAATGTATCAAGCTGGGTAAAAACCGGTTCAATTAACGAAAATGACAAAAACAATGGTATTTCTCATTTTCTTGAGCATTTGATGTTTAAAGGCACGCATAAACATCCTGCCGGAGAATTTGATCATATTTTAGAATCAAAAGGAGCAATCGTTAATGCTGCGACTTGGAAAGACTATACTTTTTATTATGTAACTCTTCCAAAAGGTGAAAACAATGAGAATTTTAATCTTGCGATTGAGTTACATGCAGATATGATGACTGACCCTGTTGTTCCGGATTATGAAATGGGTGCACCTTTTGATGTCAATGATAAAACAGTCACTGATAAGCGTGAACGCCACGTTGTAATCGAAGAGATTCGTATGCGCAAAGATCAACCTTGGACAAAGGTCTATAACGCTACAAACCACGCAATGTACACAAATCACCCATATAAAAGAGATGTAATCGGTACTCCGGAAATTATTTCTCAGGTTTCTCAAGAAGAGATTATGGATTACTATAGAACCTTCTATTCACCTCAAAATGTTACAACTATTATTGTTGGTGAGTTTGATTTCGATGAAGTTCTGGAAAAAGTTAAAAAAGAATTTAATTGGGGCGATCGTCCGATTCCGCCGGAAAGAAATATCTTGCCTGATAAGCCGGTTCAAGAGACTGTTTATATTGAAAACGAAGCAAATATTAACTCATCGTTTATGATGTTTGGATATTTAGGAGTTCCTGCGAGGGATTTAAAGAACCTTATTGCGCTTGAAATGCTTGCAATTATTCTTGGAGAAGGAACAAGTTCCAGATTATATGTAAATCTTGTTGAGAAAACGGATGAAAATATTTTCAATATGATTGATGCTGAAAGCTATTCTTTCCGTGATGGAAGTAATTTCTTTGTTCAAGCAAACTTCAATTCGCAATATAAAGAAAAAGCGGTTGAGCTTGTAAAAGCTGAAATTGAGAATTTAAAAGAAAATATTACTGAAAGAGAATTAAATAAAGCTAAGAAGAAACTAAAATCACAATTTGCTTGCGAAGTAGAAACTGTTTCAGAAATCGGAGAATCAATCGGTTATTACATGACAGTTTGTGATGATTTGGATTTGGCTGAACAATATATTCCAATTTGTGAGTCAATTACGGCTGAAGATCTTCAAAATGTCGCTAAAACATATTTGGATATTAATAATGCAGTAATATCAGTATTGAGACCAAAATCATCATAGAGAAGGATTGAAAAGGCTTGAAAAAGAGTTATAATAAACATGCATTCCTAACCAACCGTGAGGCTTCCATTATGAAAAAAGTCGGTCTCTTAATTGTGTGTTTATTATTTATTAGCGTATTACTATCTGCTTGTAAATCTACGCCAAATTCTCCTATTAAATATGAAAGAAAGCTAGGCAAGTATTTTGAGTCAGAAAATAAATCAACAGGAGGCATGATTGATTTAAGTGAAGGACCAAGACTGAGGTATAACGCGAATTTTGGTCCAAAGGATTTGAATTTTGACATCAAGATAATAAATCCTTATTAAAAAAGTATGGACGATATAGACAACAGAAAATTTGTAGGAAGATTAATATACGCAGTATTGACCGAGCGCAAAAATGTGCGCGAGGCGATTAAGCTTTTTCCTGAAACAAAAGACAGGAATATAGAATGTGCTTATCATGCACTGGTTCATTACGCTGCGGATGAAGAAATGCGATATAAAGATATTGAGTATCGGGAAGCCCAAGATGACTATTTGGAGTTTTTAGCTCAGACTTTGAGTGAAGGCAAATATTTACCTAAAAACATTATAGAAGACTACAAACCTTACTACAAAGGCACTTCAAAACTTTGGCAAGAAGGATTGCAAGGCTTTTGGAATGAATTTAAAAGGTTTATTAATATTTAAAAGAGAAATAAAAGATGTTTTATCTCAAATAGAACCACCACTTAAAAAAGTTATAGATTTATCACCGGAATTATCAGAACAAGATTATAAACTTATTACTGATATGATGAATTTACATAACGGCAAATATATAGATGTTTGGAAAGGTTATTCTGATACGGATTTGATACCAAATATAGAAAAGCTTGCTCTTTTTAATCGTTCAATGAGACTTTCAAAACAAGCAGATGATTTTTTACAATTTAATCCGGATCAATGGGATGTTGTAGTAGATGGAATCGTAAGAAAACCAAAAGAATCAATAGTTCCGTTATTAGAGTATAAAGTTAATTCTGATGAGATTAATAAAGCTTTATCAACTGGAGAAATAACTCCTGCTGTGCAAAAGAAAATTGATGCAATTACTAATTATTTAAACCTTTTTGAAACCAAAAAAGATTTAACCGTCTATCGTGGTGAAGGGGCTATGGAATTTTAAATTCTGTAAAATTAGGTGAAAATTATCTAGGTAATATTTTAGAAAGTTTAACTAAAAAACTATTAATGAGTGAAAATATATCGAAGTTAGATAAAATTACAAAATTTAAAGAACTTGAAGAATTGTTAGTTCTAAAAAAGATTAACCAAGCTCGCTTTTTATCTACAGCTATGACAAAAAAAGCAACTAATAAATATGCCGATAAAATACTTTGGGAAATAAAAGTTCCTACTAGTACTAAAGGTGCTTCAATTGAAAGTTTTAATATTGAAAGGGCTGCCGAAGCAGAATTTTTAATGCAGAGAAATAGTAATTTAATTATAAATGAGGCAAAATATAATCATGATAAAAAGATATGGGAATTAAAAGCGATTTTAAAACAGGAACACAGCATTGACAGTTCTTTAAACAATGTTAGAATATAGATAGAAGTGTGTACTCATGAGTTTAAATAAAATACAGTTTACAAAAAATAAAAACATATCTAAAGATTTTGCAAAAATAATACGTCCTCGAAAAAGGCCTAATTCTGTTAGTATGTCTAATGAGGTTTTCCAAAAGGGCGGAGGAGCGTGTATTAAATTTTATGAACCAGATTTATTAAAAATGGCGACAATGTCCTTAGATGAATGCAAAAAATACAGAGAATTTTTAATTTCTACGGGGAAATTTTATGAGGTCACAACGAAGGATGTTGTTGAAAACATTCCGGAATGGATTCGTCAAGTCACAGGCTAGCATTATGAAAGTCTCAAAGATTCAACCAATAATATCTTCTAAAATTGAAACTGGTAATGTGCAAGTTGTAGCACAGAAATTATCAGAAAAGATTGCAACTACTGCTAAAAAAACTCTAACTTCTAGAAAAATTCCAAGTTCTATTGGGCTTGATTCTGATTATTATGTTTCAAAAAAATCTCAAAAAAGAAAATTAAATATTCACAAGTAGATGAAGCAAAAATGAAGAATATGAGTAATACAGAAAGAAAATGTTATGAGGCTTATTTGATTTTAATAGGTGACTATACTACAGTGTGATTTTTACAGTTAAATATAGCTCTGTAGGGTGCATTGCAATGCACCGTTATTTATCCCTATATACTTTTAAACTTAACCAAGCTCTGTAGGTTGGGTGAAACCCAACAATAGACTTTTTTATTTCAATAGCCAATCAATTATATTAATTTGTTTTATTCCATTATGCGTTGTTAAAGGTTGTTCATCAAGTGTTAACAAAAATTTTTCATTATGATCTTTTATTGATAATAACGGTTTTAATTCTCTATCTAAAGTATTTTCATCAAGAACAGTTTGAGAAACTTGAAAATATTGTGTAATGCCGTTTTTTATACCAATAAAATCAACTTCTAAACTTCCTATTTTTCCAATATAAATTTCATAACCTTGTCTAAGTAGTTCCAAAAAAATTATATTTTCTAAATTATGTCCAATACTATTTTTCTTTGTACCTAATAAAAAGTTTTTAAGTCCCATATCTACAACATAATATTTTTCTGCAGTTTTTAAGTATTGTTTGCCCACAATATCATATCGCCCTATTTTGTATAAAATAAAACTATCAATAAGTGCGGATAAATAGCTTTCTATAGTAGGTGAAGATATTTTTCTTCCGGCAGAGGTCATTGTGTCACTAATTTTTTTTATTGATGTTATATTTCCAATATTATCAAACATAAATTTTATAACACTTTCTAACATTGAAATATCAGAAATATTTTTTCTGCTAACAACATCTTTTAAAATAACTGTATTATAAATACCGCTTAAATAATCTCTTATTAAATCTTTATCTTTTAGTTCCAGAATATAAGGAAAAGAACTCGTTTCAAGATATGTTTTAAATTTTCTTGAAATATCGGTTTTATCTTCAAAAGTTGATAAATATTCTTTAAAAGATAAAGGTAACATTTTTATTTCAACATAACGACCTGATAATAATGTAGCTAATTCTCCGGATAAAAAATAAGCATTTGAGCCGGTTATATATAAATCAATATTTTCTTTTATATAAAGACTATCAACAACTTTTTGAAAATCTTTAACATTTTGAATTTCATCAAGAAATATATAATTTTTTTTATCTTTTAAAATTTTAGATTTTATATATTCATATAATTTTTTGTAATCAGTTAATTCTTCATAATCAATATCTTCAAAATTAATGCTTATAATTTGAGATTCTTCTACGCCATTATTAAGCAGATAATTTTGAAATAATTTGAATAAAGTTGATTTACCGCATCTTCTTATGCCGGTAACAACCTTGATAAGTTGTTTATCTTTAAAATTAATTAATTTATTTAAAAATTCAGTTCTTATAATCATATAATTATTATAAAATATATTTTAACGTTTTTCAATAGTTTTTAAAATATATTTTAAAAAATAATTATATCCTTAAAGTTTTTAAAATAATATTCAAAAATAGTAAAATTGTAACAAATTG